>JAKOVI010000013.1 GCA_029782135.1 Bacillota bacterium | reverse complement strand
CTCATCGCCGTCGGGAGCGCGTACGGGATCCATGTCTTGAATAGCTTTTACCAATCTCCCTCGACCGGCAACGCAATTGAACAAGCCGGCGCAACATTGCAGAAGATTGGTATCGCCTTGCTCCTGGCTGCCGTGACCACCATCGCCGGTTTTGTCTCCTTTATTTTCGGTTCTTACCTGACAATGATCCAACAGTTCGGGCTCTTTGCCGCGCTCGGGGTCGGCTTTGCCCTCATAACCGCCGCCACTTTGGTACCGGCTTTACTGACCTGGTTCAGTAAGCGTTCGCCCGCCGCACGGAAACCTGAGCGTTCCTCCTCTACCGGTGCCCGTTTCGGTCACTGGCTCTGCGCACGCCGGACTCTGATCCTGGTCATCGGGCTGATCCTTTCCCTGGCCGGGCTGACCGGGATCCCCCGTATTCAGAGGAAAGTCGAGATCCTTGATTATTTTAAACCCGGAACTCCGATTCGCCAGGCCGAAGAGCAAATCATGAACGAAAAATTCGGCGGTTCCATTCCCATCCAGATTCTAGTCCGCGGGGAGATCCAGGAACCGGCTGTCTTATATGAGATGCAGAAAGTCCAAGATTTTCTGCAAACCCTCCCCCATGTGCATAACCCCTTCTCGATCGTCGATTTACTCTGCGAACTCAATGCCGCCATGGACGAAGGATGGCAAATCCCCGACCACCAGGATAAAGTGGCCAATCTCTGGTTCTTGATTGAAGGAGAAGAAATCGTCAGCCAACTGGTCAATGCCGAGCGGACGGAGGCCTTAATCCAGGCCAACCTCAATTTTGCGCCGATGGATGAGCTCACCGGACTGGTCGACCGGATTGAGACTTTCCTTCAAGAACTGGATTCCCCGGTTTGCACCTTTGCCCAAACCGGCCTCCACTTGATCTACAAAAACCTCGACCATAGCTTATTACAGAGCCAATTGTTAAGTCTCCTCCTCTCCCTGGGTTTGGTCTTGATCATGATCAGCCTGCTCGTCGGCTCCCTCCGCGGCGGGATCATCGGGCTTGTCCCGATTATCTTCACCTTGGTCATCATCTATGGGTTCATGGGGTACACCGGGATCCCGCTTGATATCGCCACGGTCTTGGTGGCCGGTGTCTCCATTGGGATCGGGATTGACTACGCAATCCATTTCCTTAACCGTTTCCGCCAGGAGATCCGGATTACTCCTGAG
>JAKOVI010000155.1 GCA_029782135.1 Bacillota bacterium | reverse complement strand
TTCTGGTCCTTCGTGAGAATCTCCCGGATCTTCTCCGTAAAGGTCTTTGCCAGTTGTGTGTGGACATTAATCTTACAGATCCCGGCTTGAATCGCCGCCTTGACGGCCTCGTCCGGGACGCCGGAAGCACCGTGGAGGACCAGCGGGACCGAGACGACCTCGCGGATCGCTTTAATCCGTTCGATATCGAGGACAGCTTGCTTGACCTTCATCTTATGCATGCTGCCCACTGCGACGGCCAGCGAATCAATCTTGGTCAGTTCGACAAAGCGCTTCGCCTCCTCCGGGGTGGTCATATACTTCTTTAACTCTTCCGGTGTGATGGTGTGCGGATCCTTCGGCACCATCCCAAGCTCGGCTTCGACCGGGACATTGACGGCATGCGCCGCGTGGACAATCTCGCGGGTAATCCGTACATTCTCGTCAAAGCTGAGCTTTGAACCATCATACATCAAAGAAGTAAAGCCCGCCCGCAGGCAACGGAGGTTAATCAGATAATCCATCCCGTGGTCCAAGTGCAAAGCAACAGGAACCCGCGCCTTCCTGGCCAGCACTTTAACGATCGCCGCCATCTCCTCGACACCGGCGTGTTCCGCTCCCCCCTGGCTCACTTGTACAATCACTGGTGCGTCCTCTAGTTCCGCTGCTTGTACTATTCCCTGCGCCATCTCTAAATTATTGGCGTTGAAAGCGCCAACGGCATAACCTTTCCGCTGCGCATCCAACAACATATCCTTGGTACTGACTAACGGCATCTCTAACTCACTCCCTTCCTCAACTCAAAGAGCCTCAGGGATATTACCATTCGAATATCCGGCGAGGAGATCACACCTTGGCGACAAACTCTTCCAAAAGACCCATATCCCCGGCAAACCCTTTGGCGGTGCTCACGGAGCAGGGATGGTGCACAAACTCTTCGGCGCTCATCCCATTCGCTTCATAGCCCACCCGGAAATAGGGGATCTTAATCAATTGGGCAAGAATGTCGTCGGGAATATCCTCCCCGCGGTGGTTGGTAATCGGCTCATCCTCATACAGTTTCAAGAAGTCGCCGATCATCTCCGGATTGATCGTGTAGACCACCGGTTCGCCGGCCATCTTCTCAATATGCCAAACCATTTGTTTACCGTCAACGACCGGACCGAGCCGGGAGGAACAGAGGAGCAGTTTGCTCTCATATCCTTTTTGGGCGAGGATACGGACTGCTTTCTTCGCAATCGCCAGCCCGGACCAGCGCAGGATCTCGTCGGTCAGTTCCACACCGGCCGCCGCGGCCTGCTCTTTAAATTCTTTCGCGCCTTCAAACCGGCCCAGCATTAAGGTGATCACAGAACGCCACTTTGTATAGTCTACCCCATTTGCCTCGCCAATTGCTTTCCCTTGACGGACAGCCTCGGCCACCGCTAGGATCTGCGAAAGGGTGAAACAGACGGTCGCGTTGGTTGGAATTCCGAGCGCGGTCAGGAGCATAATGTTGTAGACCCCTTCTTTGGTCGCCGGGGATTTAACCATGATGTTCGGCGCAAGCGCCTTTAACCCGATTCCCTGGCGCAACATCTCGGGGGTATCTGTAATCAAGCGCGGATCGACCTGGGCACTGACGTGACCATACTTATAATTGGAGGCCTCAAACATCGGGAGGTATTTTTTAACCCCTTCACTGGTGATTTTGGTATAGGTCATCCAGGCCAACTCAGCCAGGGAACTGCCCTGGTACTTTTCTTTCAACTCCTTGATCCAGGGTTTGCAGACCTCCGGGATCCAGTCCAGGGTCTCTCTGGTTAACCGCGGGTTGGTCGTCACGCCCCGGAAAACGGATTTCTCCGGATTTTTCTCGTTGTAAAGCCGGTCCAGCCAGCCGGCAAACTTCTCCCTTTTTTCCTCCGGGATCGTCTGCAGGTACTTCTCCCGCCAAGCCCCGTAGACTAAAGGCGAAGAATCCCACCAAATCTCAAAATCATCACTTACCGCTTGTAATCTTTCAAACGGGCTTTTATCCATTGTCATTGCCATTCTCCTCCTCTTTTGGAATTAAAGAGCGCCCAAGCCCAACATTTCATCCAACTCTTTGTACTCTTGCGCGGACGGAACCTTGTGGTGCCATTCCACTTTGTTCTCGGCAAAAGGAATCCCTTTCCCCTTAATGGTTTTGGCAATAATGACCGACGGTTTTCCTTCCACAAACGGTACAGAGCTGAAAGCCTCTTCCAACTGGTGAAAATCATGGCCGTCCACTACCTTGACACCCCAACCGAAGCTGGCCCATTTCTCCGGCAGTGGTTCGATGTTCATTACCCGGTCAACATAGTTGCTGACCTGCAAATTATTCCGGTCGACAATCGCTACCAGGTTGTCCAGTTTAAAATGGGCTGCCGCCATTGCGCCTTCCCAGATCGTTCCTTCCTGGTTTTCGCCGTCGCCCAGAATTGTATAGACCTTATAATCCAAATGATCTGCCTTCCCGGCCAGCGCCATCCCGATCCCGATGTTGAAACCGTGCCCCAGCGAGCCGGTATTCGCCTCGACGCCCGGTAGGTCGCGTTCCGGATGCCCTCCCAGCAGGGTATGGAGCTTGTTACAGTAGGTCTGAAAAAGGCTTTCGTCGAAGAAACCTTTTTTTGCCAAGGTAGCATAGAGGGCTAGACAACTGTGGCCTTTACTTAAAATCAAGCGGTCACGCTCTGGCCAGGCGGGGTTTTTCGGATCATACCGCAGAAACCGGGAATAAAGGATCCACAGAATATCGGTAATGCTCAGTGCCGGTCCTAAATGTCCCGTTCCCGCCCTGGTCGCCATCTTGATCGCTTCTTTCCGGACTTCAGCCGCCTCCGTCTGCAAGCGGGTTACTTCCTCAGCTGTTAACATTAACAACCCTCCTCTTCGTTTGGGGTTTTGGAGTTTATATAAAAAACTGCCGGAAACGCTTCGCTTCGTTTCGCTTTTTTAAAATAACAATTATCGCTGTTTCGTGCCTGCGTAAGAAAGCATCTTGCCTGGAGCATATAATACTAACTTGTATCATCATGATTTCTTCGTTCTTTACCGGTTTAAAGCAGGATTGTTGGATAAGGTTTAGTCCGATCGAAGAAAGTTCGTTGCTAAAACTTTAGTTGCGGATCTGGTACAATCGTGGCAGCGTTTCCGGGCAGACTTGAAAACGGGAAAAATGCTTAAAATAACCGACCGGCGAAGAGCCGTTGGCATTCTTCGTAACTGATCCCCGCCTCCCCGATCTCCCGGGGATCGACGGTCCCTTTTTTGTTCCCATGATAGTCGGAGCCCCCCGAAATCAAGAGCCGGCTGCCGTACCGGGCTCGCACTTCGCGCTCGATCTCTTCCACGGTTTGCCGCCCTTGATAACTGGTTTTGTTATAGGTGTAACGGGCTTCAATCCCGTCAAGACCGTGCGCGATCAAGCGTTCAATATACTCCGCCCGGCTCAGCTTTCCAATCTCCGGGGACTTTACTTCTTCCGCGATCAAGTAGGGGTGCGCTAACACGGCCAACCCGCCGCAGTCGTGGATCAGTTGAAGCGCATGGAGCGGATCAATCTTTTCCCGGCGCACATTTAGCTCCGGATCGTTTTGGACCATGATCTTCGCCGCTTCCCAACTTCCGGCATAACCCTTCTCTGCCATTTTCTCGAAGATAAATTTCCTTTGCACCTCATCGGGAGTACGCTCGCGCTGCACACCGTTTTTATCCGTATAGCGCAAGATTTCGTTTTCATAGTCGATTGGAAATCCCTTCGCCGTGAGAAGTTCACAGAGCCGGCGATACGCCTCGCTCTTGCTCATTTTGGCCCGCTCCATCTCCCGCCGTACCGCCGGGGATGACCAGTCTAACTCAAACCCTAGGATGTGCACATCATTAACATACGTGTCGGTAGAAAACTCATAGCCGAGAATCAAGGTTAACCCCCGTTCCCGGGCATAGGAACGCAGATCAACTTCCGCCCCGTTCAGCTCGGCCGTCTCCGGAGGGACAATATCATGGTCGGTAATGGCAATCGCTTTCATCCCCAGTGCTACGGCCCGGTCGATCAATTCCAGTGGAGTGTTGCTGCCATCGGAACGATTGGTATGACAATGCAGATCACACTCGTACCTGACTTTTCGCTCCTTCAACCCGAACACCCCCTTTTTCGCCACGCCCAGAACAGCTTAGTTTAACCCGGTCTTAGTTAAAACTCACCGCTCACCGGTTGACACAGGCGGCTGTACAATCCAGTTTTATAATAGGATAAAGACAAGGTCGGCCGGCACACCTTACTGCCGGCGAAACTCCCGATCAATCTCATCGATCAAATCGACTTTCGGTTGGGAACGCCCGCCGGCAAACTCCGAAGCCAGCCAGACATCGACCAGTTTGTTCGCCAGCACTGTTCCAATCACCTGAGCCCCGAAGGTAATAATCTGCGCATTATTGCTCTTCCTGGCCCGTTCGGCCGAGTAAACATCATGACAGGTTGCCGCTCTAACCCCGGGAATCTTATTGGCCGTAATCGCCATTCCCAGGCCGGTCCCGCAGATCAGAATCCCCCGTTCGTGTTTTCCTTCCATAATACTGACCGCAACCCGCCGTGCGATCTCCGGATATAACACCGTTTCCCCCGGGCCGCAACCATAATCTTCATACTCAACACCCAGTTCCGTAAGGTGCGCCTTGATCGCTTCTTTCATCTCGAAGCCGTTCTCATCGCAACCAATTGCGATTTTCTTCATAGTGACGCCTCCTCTCACAAAAGCTTTTTCGCTTCTTCGGCAATGTGCTTGGCTGTCAAACCAAAATACTCAAAGAGCTCCTCTTCCTTCCCCGGAAAACCAAACCGGTCGTTAACCCCCATCCG
>JAKOVI010000142.1 GCA_029782135.1 Bacillota bacterium | reverse complement strand
GAGGTCGAGCTCGACCGGGTGTTTAACAGGGCGTAAAGTATTCGATTCCCGCTTTTAAAGAGGCTCCATTCGTTGTCGGTTTGTGCCAATAGCCAATAATTATACCCTATACCGAGGGATTTCTAAACTTTGCGCCATTACTTATCCAAAGTAATGAAGCCGGTTAAGAGACCGGAAAATCGAAAAAAGAAGGAATAGGAGCAAATAAAGGAGAAATTTCATGCAACGGCGCCGGGCTTTTTGCCGGACGGGCAACCAGGGAAGCAATAATCGAGAGATTTGAGGCTGTAATTTTTGAAAGCTTTATTTTTGCCGAAAAACCATTCCCCTCTTCGACAAGCAATTTCCATCCTAATCATCACGCTGGCGGCGATGCTGTTGCCGGGCATGCCTGTCCGGGCGGAGGATGAACCGGCATTTTTGGTGGATTTAGAACCGCCGCGGATTACGATTGTCCAGCCCTTGGACGGCACGGCCGTTACGGACGGACGTCCCTGGATCGAGGCAGAAATAAGTGATGAAGGTTCTGGGATCAACCAGGACGCCATCTTCATTAGTATCAACGGAGTTGATGTCACGGTCGAAGCGATCATCGAACGCCTTGACTGGCAGGAGATCGGCACGGCAAAAAGATGGCGCCTCCGTTACCGTCCGCCGGTCGCGCTGCCCCCGGGACAGCACCGTGTGCAGATTGATGCCAGCGACACCGTAGGGAATAGCAGCAGGCGGCAGTGGACATTTTATCTTCAAGTGCCGAAACCCAAAGTGAGCCTGGACGCCAGTTTAACCAATAACCTCAGCTATTCTTATCTGCCGCTTGAGCGGTTCCACGATACGGCCAATTTCACCTCATATCTGCAATTGCCGGGAAACTTGTTCACCCTTCAACTGCAGACCAGTGTTACCGATTACCCTGGCCTGCTGATTGAGCCTAATTTTTCTGATTATTATCTCTACCTCGATCAGTATACGCTTGGCTGGCAGAACAAGTGGTTTACGCTGCAGCATGGCAATATCAATCTCCCGTTTGAATCCGGCTTGTTACTGTTCGGGTTCGGTTTCAAGGGGAGTACGCTCAGTAATAATCTGGCCAATCAGAGCTGGAGAGTCTTTAAAGGGACAACCATGAGCTCATTTGGGCTGGGACTCTCCGTCATGGATACTATGGGCGGGATTTACCGTTGGCAAACGGGGCCGGCCAGAAATCAAGTCTATTATATACAGCTGGGGAATAACCAGGCCAGGATCGTTGGGGTCCAGGACGACCGGGTAATGGGGCGGGGGATCCTCCGCACCGAATTCATCTACGGCCGGGCAGAAAAGAGCGGCGGCGGGTTCCGGCTCCGGGGGGCGACGGAGCTGGCCGGTGTTTTTTGGGATGCAGACTGTATCATACTGCAGGACTCTTATCCTTTACCCAGTCTCTCCCCATTACCGAATACCAAGGGCGGTGCCTACCAGTACGCGCTCAGCGGCAATAAATTATTCGGTAACCAACAGCTCAATTTCGGCTATACATATTCGGGCAACAATCTGAATGGCAAAGCGGAAAGGACCAGCCGTGCGCAAAGCTGGCAATTAAATTTAACGGGCAACTTCGCTCCTGACTTTGGGTGGCTCTTCGGGTATCAAGGGGGAAGACGGGAAGAGTACAGCAAATCGGAACAGCATTTGTTTAAAATGGGAATTCAGCAAAGAATAAACGATCAGAACTGGCAGAGTAATCTCTCGATCGCCAGCTATCCGACGAACAATACCATGCGTTACCAGTTTGATCTGGGTTACAACAAACCCTGGACCCGGTATGGTTTTAATACAACGGCTTCCGTACAGTATAGCATCGAAGAGAAACCGGACAATCGTCAAAGCAACAGGTTCCGATTGCGTGTTACGATGGATAAAGACTGGTTTGCGGACCTGGCCAAAAGTTATCTGGTGGTTGCCTATAATCACAACGACGACAAAAACCCGGCGACGGGAAGCTTTGCGAGTGAAGAGTTATTGCTCGAAGGTGCTTTGAATCTCAAAATAGGGAAACAGAATGTAATCCGGGTTAGCGGAAAAGCTTCTTTCTGGGGAAACAGCCACCAGAACAGTGGAACAGACTACAGTTTGAGTCTTCTCTGGCAAGGCCGGTTGTTCTGATATCAGGATGTACTGGAAGTTATGCCGCGGAGTCTAACGCCTCTTTGCTTATGATTAGCAAAGAGGCTTTTTCCTTCTTTAGGGTCCGGCGGATAAAACCGGTTTAGCAGCATGTTTATTTTTTGTTGAGTGTCCGGGTGTAGGATTGAAATAGGCGCTGTTCAAGCCGAGGAATGAGCACGGAGACTTTTCCGGGGCGCTTCCGGAAGGGGACAAGGCGCCTGGCAGAAAATAAGGAAAAGGAGTTGTTTAGTGAATGGCAAATCGGATCGGAACTAAACTGGTATTTTTACTGGCAGTGCTTTTAATCTTTTCCGGACTTGTTCTTGCGGCTACTCCGGAATTTTCGGCAGAGATGGTTCAAACTGACGCAAAGGGTAAGGTGACAACAGGGAAAATTTATGTTCAAGGGACAACGAAAATGCGTCAAGAGTTTAAGGATGGCGATTCGGTCAGTGTCACCATCCTGCGCTTGGATAAAAAGGTCAGTTGGACGCTCCTGCCTGATCAACAATATATGGAAGTGCAATTCCCCTTTGACCCCAACCAGCCCAACCTGGAGATCGAGTACGAGATGAAAACAATCGGCAGTGAGACCGTTAACGGTTACCCCTGCGAGATCATTCAATACACCTATAAAGACAAGAAATACGGGATTTTGGTCCAATGGTACTCGGAAAAACTGGGTTTTGCGGTGAAGACGCAAACCAAGGATGCCAAAGGAAAGGTTACTTCCACCATTGAGTACCGGAATATTGTCGAGGGCAAACAACCGGATGAGTTATTTGAGATCCCCAGCGGGTACACGAAGTTTTCGATCATTCCGAAACTGCCATTTTCCTTTTAGGATGAGGTGTGTATTTTGAAGCAATGGAGGGATAATTCATGTTGAAACGGATTTGCAGCGTCTTGGTTTTGTTTCTGATTATGGCCCCAATGTCTGGTTGTAAAAAAGATAACAGGCCAAATGGCGAGGTTACAATCAGGATTTCTCCCAAAGATGTGACATTACTGCTGTGGGAAGAGGAAACTTTTACTGCCATTGTTACCGGCCTTTCCGATCAGCGCGTGACCTGGTCGGCGACCGGCGGAACGATTGATGAGCATGGCCGCTATTTGGCAACCGAGGAAGGAACCTTTGAAGTGCAAGCCACCAGTAAAGCGGATCCCTCAAAAAAGGCCACCGCAACAGTTAATGTTCTTTCGCCAAGGACCGATTTTCCGGATGTTACGGCTTGGCAGGGTACCGTCAATTGGAAAGTGAGCGGGTCGTGGAGCATTTCCGGCGAGGCGGGCGGAACCTGGAGCCACCAGATTAATGAAGATCTAACGCGTGAATACCGCTTGGAAGACAATAGCTTTTCTACTACTTGGCGGCGCCTGGCGGACTCCGCAGTCGAGGTCTCCGGTTCGATCGCTGACAAGTCGACTTCTTCGGATGGATCTTATGGCGAAATTAAATGGTCCGGCTCGCTGACAGTTGTTCCGGACAGTATTGATACGCTAACCATCAACCGGGCAGCGGGTACCTATACGATTAGCCTGGGAGAGCTGGAAGCTTCGCCGATCCCCCATGGAGTCTATGCGCCGGGTGGCGAGTGTATTGATACCTGGGAGGATGTTACATTAGAAGAAATCTTGATCGCAAACCAACCTCTTCCGCAGACCGGGACAACCTTAGCCGGAAGCAAGGTAGAGAAAAGGTATATTTATCCGGTCTGGGGCGACGCAGGTGCTTCGGAGGCCAAAGAGTTGGATGTCACTATTACCTGGAGCTTTGTCCCATTGCAATAAGGTAATGCATGGGTCCGGACCAGAGAAGTGCCTCAGGAGCACTTGTCTGGCTTTGGAGAGTCTTTACTGTGATACCAATGAACTAACCAGTCTGATCCTGAGTGGTTGTGAGAAATTGAAGTGATTTTTTCGCAAAGAAGAGTTGCTCGACGGGAAAACGAAGGCGCCACAAAAAAGTGGCGCCTTCGTGCTATCGCTGCTTTGCTTTTTATATCAGCATAGAGGCTTTTTGTTACTCTGCGACGTTGTCGATTCATTTTCGATGGACAGGGAGGGCTAATTCTAAAACAACTGAGCAGACGAGACCCGCCGCTCAGATCGTCCACTGGTTATGGATGATCCCGATTAAGCGCCATTCATTCCCATCTTCCTCGAAAACCAAACGAAGGCTTTGCCAGTCCATCCCCTCGTAAGCCGGATCAAATCCGGGGAAATAGTACTCGACGATGATCGGATTTTCATAGACCTCAAACTGGTTTTCAAGGGCATTCCCGCTGCTTAATACTTCGTTGTAGCCGATCTGCCCGGCGTTGATAAAATCGGCGGTATAGATAAATTTTTCGTAGTACTCTGCCGGGGTCAGGCTCATTTCTTCCCCGCTGCCGTCATAATAACCCCACAGATAGCGTTGTTGATTATTAAAGAAATTCCTTATTTCATCCTGGGAAAAGACCAGATCCCGCTCGCGATCGACATAAGTGTAAGGAGTGAACCGGACCCCCTTGGCCGGGTGGACATAGGCGGCGAGTGTCTCCATATCCTTGGTGCGGAGCGCCTGCATAACCGCATTGGCAAGGTCGGCGATCATTGCTTTCGCTTCCGCACTGGGGATGATGCCGTTTTCCTTTACGCCGGAGGAGGCCGGCGGCGCTTCCTGCCCGGCATTATCATCGCTACTTAGCTTATCTTCCGGCCGAGGTCCGGGAATGGTAAATTCGATGGTGGTCTGTAATTGACGCGCATCAATTTGCACCCCGCCTTCCTCCGAGATGGCCATAATCTCGATCTCCGCACGGTAGCGCCCCGGGCTCACCACATTGCCGGCTTTATCCCGCAGATCCCACTGGTCCTGCCAGTGCAAGGCTTCCCCCGGGTTAATCCGCCGGTAGACCAAGGCCATGGTGAAGAATTTACCGTCTGAATACCGGTAGACTTCTTCACCCTTTTCATCCCTGATTACCAGTTCAAACTGCTGCCCGGAACCAAACGGCAGCTCGATTACTTCCGGCGCGTGATTGGTCAACGCCAAATTGAAGGTTACTTTATCCGCTGTGATCTGGCAGTCGGCGCTGGTGGACAATTGACTCCTTGCTAAGCTCACCTTTTCCGTTTCGGCAGCCCGGGAATCCGAGCCGCCTGCTTGGTGGGCCTGGCTTAAGAACAGGGCGAGGGAGACAACGAATATTCCAACGACCATCAAAAGATTGCGCAAATGTTTCTTTTGCATCGGATCACATCTTTCTTGTTTGATATATGTAAAGACGACGCGCGGCGGGATTTAGTTCCGGTTTCGTTGGTGTATTCTTTTGGAATTTTTTGAGGGAGGGTTACCCAAAAATGGCGGGAGGTATTTGGAAGCTTGAATCCGAATACTAACTTATTATTAAATAACGAGGATTGACCTCAGAAACAAGGAACGAAGGGGGGATCATCATGTCAAGGATGAACATTGTGAAAATGATGGAGAAAGTAAATCACACCTTTATCTCCGTAA
>JAKOVI010000137.1 GCA_029782135.1 Bacillota bacterium | reverse complement strand
ACGGCGCCGGTGATCGTCGCCGGGGTGGCCCTCAACCCGGAGCGGGTGATGCGCTGCGAAGTACCGGCGTATGCGGTCGATCTTTCGATCGCATTAACCCATCTGATGTTGGCTGCGGTAGAGCACGGCCTCGGTACCTGTTGGATTGGCTGGTTTGACCAGAATGAAGTGAAAAGGACTTTACGCATCCCTGATGAATATAAGGTTGTTGGACTGCTCACGCTCGGGTACCCGGCGGAAAGTCCCGACTTCCGGGGACGGAAACCTCTCAATGAAGTTGTCTCTTATGATTATTTTTAAACCGGAACTTACAGGTGAACGCTGGGGCAGGGGAAAAGGAACTATATCATTGAAGGCGGGGAAAGAATAAATGGAGTATCGCAGTTTATATCGTAAATGGCGGCCGCAAAGTTTTGTCCAGGGTTTTGTCGGACAGGAACATGTTGTCCGGACCCTGCGGAATGCGATCCTCCATCATCAGGTCGCGCACGCCTATTTATTTACCGGGCCGCGCGGTACCGGAAAAACCTCGGCTGCCAAGATCCTGGCGAAAGCGTTGAATTGTACCGGCCGGGGGGAGAGCCCCGATCCATGCAACCAGTGCCCGAGTTGCCAACGGATCAACGATGGGGTTTCATTGGATGTGATGGAGATTGACGGCGCCTCCAACCGGGGCATTGACGAAGTCCGGGACCTCCGGGAAAAAGTCAAGTTTGCGCCGGTGGAAGGAAGATTCAAGGTCTATATCATTGATGAAGTCCATATGTTAACGACGGAGGCGTTCAATGCGCTCCTTAAGACACTGGAAGAACCGCCTTCCCATGTGATTTTTATTTTTGCGACAACCGAAATTCATAAAGTGCCCTCGACAATCCTCTCCCGTTGTCAGCGGTTCGACTTCAAGCGGTTGACCGTGGAGGAGATCGTGGGTCACCTTTCCCGGCTAGTCGAAGCCGAGGGTTTGGAAGCCCAGGAGGAGGCACTCTCTTTGATTGGCCGGGAGACCGACGGCGGAATGCGTGATGCCATTGGCCTGTTGGAACAGGGGCTTGCTTATGCGGATGGAAAATTGACCGCCGCTGATGTCCGTGCCGTGCTTGG
>JAKOVI010000162.1 GCA_029782135.1 Bacillota bacterium | reverse complement strand
CATAAAGAGCTCAAGCGCTTAAAGCAAATTAAAATATTGGGGAAAGGATATCACAATAATATTCCGCTTTTCAGCAGTGGTAGTAATCCAACAATAATTGCTTTAAAAGCTATAAATAAACAAAGTGCAGTTTGACGGTAAGTTCGACGGGAAGTTCGCTAATGTGAGGTTCAAAAATCTACAGTGTCTTGACACTATCGGCAGATGAATTATAATTGACAAATCCCCAAGAGCATGATAGTATAACGTAAAATCAATTTCCAAACTCGATGAACGGGAGAAGTAGGAACCAGGTTCCGGTCTTAGAGAGTCAGTGTTTGGTGCAAACTGACCCGGCCGGTTCTGAAGTTACCCCCGGGAGAGGAAGCCCGAACCGCCGTCCGGCGCAAGTAGGGTTCTCCGGCTTCGCCGTTAGCAAAGATTGAGTGGTCATTTAAACTTTTGCGTTGTCGACCGGAAACTCCCGTGTGGGGCGGTTGAAGGGAAGACAAAGTAAAAGCAGGTTAAATGGCAAACAGGGTGGTACCGCGAGCAACCTCTCGTCCCTTTTGGGATGAGAGGTTTTTTGTTAAGGCAATTCTGTAATGATCAAGACGGAGGGTTGATGAAGACGATGAATGCCTTTGATCTATTAAAGGAAAGGGGTTTCTTTAAACAGGTCACTTTCGAGGAGGAACTCCGGAAAACGCTAGCCGAGGAGAAGGTGACCGCTTACGTCGGTTTTGATCCGACCGCCGATAGTTTGCATGTGGGGCACCTAATGGGGATTATGGCTTTGGCCCATCTTCAACGGGCCGGTCATCGTCCGATTGCGTTAGTCGGCGGCGGCACCGTGATGATCGGTGATCCGAGCGGCCGGACCGAACTGCGGACGATGCTCTCCAAAGAGGTAATTGCCCAAAACGCCGAGGCGATTAAGGCACAGCTTACCCACTATATGGACTTTTCAAATGACCGGGCTTTACTGGTCAATAATGCCGATTGGATCTTGCCCCTCAACTATATCGAATTTCTCCGGGAGATTGGCTCCCAGTTTTCCGTCAACCGGATGCTGACCGCTGAGTGTTTCCGTTCGCGGATGGAACGCGGTCTTTCCTTTATTGAGTTCAACTATATGCTGCTCCAGGCCTATGATTTTTTGGTTCTGAACCGGAAGTACGGTTGTAAATTGCAAATGGGGGGCGATGATCAGTGGTCGAACATTCTAGCCGGCGCTGATCTGATCCGCCGCTTGGAAGAAACGACAGCTTACGGCTTGACCTGGCCTCTCCTGACGACCGCCAGCGGGAAGAAGATGGGGAAGACCGAAGCCGGTTCCGTCTGGCTTGATCCGAAGAAGACCACACCTTTTGATTTTTACCAGTACTGGCGGAATACCCACGATGATGATGTTGAACGTTTCCTGGGGTACTTCACATTCTTGCCGATGGATGAGGTTAAAAGATTGGGTGCGCTGCGTGGCCAGGAGATTAACGAGGCGAAAAAAATCCTGGCGTACGAGGTGACAAAACTGGCGCATGGCGAGGAAGAAGCCAAAAAAGCCCAGAAAACGGCCGAAGCGCTCTTTGAAGCCGGGAAGGTGAGCGCCAGTGCATTGCCGGTGACGATGGTCACCGCGACCGACTATCCGGAAGGAATTCCGCTCCTTGATTTGGTGGTCCTCACTGGCCTGGTTCCTTCCAAAAAAGAAGCCCGGCGGATGATCGATCAACGGGGCTTATATTTGAATGACGAAGTAGTGACTGAGGTGCAACGGGTGATCCGGCCCGGTGATTACCCGGAAGGCTTGATTTTACAAAAAGGGAAGAAGATCTTCCATAAAGTGGAGTTTAAGTAGGGAACCGTCAGGGTTCCCTAATTTTTTCACCGAAAAAAGGATGTTCTTTTCTTGTGTGGAATTAATTTTAGGGAGGAGGGATCTGTAGATGAGATCTACCAGGTGTTTATTATATTTTTGCCTGACTTTATTGCTGCTCTGCCTTACTGCTTTTCCCGCCGGCGCCAACAGCGACCTGCTTAGTCATTTGCCGTTAGGGGCAAATATCATTCAGTGTTTTGCGCTGCCGAACTTTGACAAGGATCCGGATGTTGAGTACTTGGTCCTTTATTCCCTCCAAGAAAACTTTTCTCTGATGATGCTTGATCTGCTCGATGGGCGTTACACCCAAATCTTCAATTATGACCTGGGGAGAGGTGCCCGTAAGACCAAAGGTAAAGTACAGTTCGGAGATACGGGTTATACCTATAACATATTACAGATTGGCGATCTCGACTTGGACGGGGTTTTGGAGTTTTGGACCCTTTTTCAACTGGAAGGAGCTTCCCATTGTGAATTGACAATGTATAAATACAGAAACAATAATTATCTCCAAATGTTTACCGCGCGCGGACAGTATGATCTGCAATTCATGGATTATGAGGGCGATCTGGTGATTCATGAGGTGAATTACCTTGATGGGAAAGCGAACAGTCAGGTTTTGGAGATCACCAGTAAGATCTGGACACTCAGGGATAACCAGCTGAAAGCGGGAGCGAAAACCTACCAAATTGCCCGTGATGAATATATAAATTTTGCCCGTTCCCGGCAGCGTCCCCAGCTTTTCGAGATGGGGGAGAAGGAGAGTAAACCGGTTTTATCCTGGGGTACTTCTTTAAATAAGCTGGCCGAGATCCCGACGGGCGAACGGGCGATCCTCCCCTTGCTTCCGAGTAATGCTTCCCTGTTGGATTGGGCTTCGGATCCGGCTTTGGATGGTGATATTGAAGAGGAATATGTCTTTACATATCTGCTTCCGACCGAAAACAGCCCAAGTAAGGTCCTACTTTTAGCGGCGATCGCCGATTGGGATTTTGAGCGCTGCGCCTATCAATTAACACTATTACCGTTTAAGGCATATGGCCAGGCGCGCGATCCGGAAGGTTACTTGTATAAATCGTTCTATATCCTACACGGGAACGGCCTTAATCACCTGGCCTTTTTAGGAAACGGACAAGAGCTTCCTTCATTGAAGCTTTCGCTCTTCAACAATAACGGTCTTTATTTCGAGGAAATCGCCACCTTTAATGCGAACTGGCACCTGCAGCTCCTCGAACGGTTCGAGAACCGGGTTTTAAGTTACCGGGTGATCACGGCGGACCAGGAAAAGAGTACCGGACGGATCAGAATGAAAGTATGGGATTCCTTCCCCCAAGGGGTTTACCATGAGTTTGGCCCATTTACCTGCTCATTGGAGAAATCCTTAAATATTATGGATTATAAAAAGCAGTATTATCACATAGAAGAGCCGATTTGGAGCCAGTCCGGGTATGAATATTTGTTGTTGCAGACCTTTCACCAGAAAATCAACCCCTTTACCAGCCAACTGCCCGGAACCGATTATCAGGGGAGGATTGAGGATTTTATCTTTAAGTATCTGACTCCTTACCGCATCCACCATTGGCACATCGGGGATCTTGACCGGGACGGCGAGGAAGAAGCACTCCTCCTGATCCGAACGGACAATGATCTCTGGGGGTGGCCACAGTACCGGGTGGGGCTCCTGACGAAAGAGGCCCGTTTTGTCTTTGAAGAGATTGGCCCGGTTCTACCCTCATTGGGGAGCGGTCAACCGGTAAGTGGGGTCTATTTGGCTGATATCAACGGCAACGGAGATGAGGAGATCATCTTTTTGCTCCGGGAATATGATGTACGGGCGCGGGGAGAAAAAATCAGGATCGAATTTTATGGCAAGCAAGGAGTTGCTTGGAAGAAACTGCATGAGATCGATTTTATCTATGATGATCTAAGATTATTTAAGCTTGACGGTGAGATTTGGTTGGTAGGTTTGGCGTGGGAAGGGCAAAATAGAAAAGAAGGATCGGTTTATGTGTTCTTATGGAGAAACGGGCGTTTTAATTACCAAATGAAGAGGTCTGTCCAGAGTCTGAACGAATTTTTGGAGACCCTACCCGGACGGAGAGAGGATGTTTTAAGCGACCGGTATTTGGTCTTTCCCTCCAAATGAGGAGTGGAACCTGCTCGATTTAAGCCGGGGTTTTCTTCAGAGCCGGATGATGTTTTCCTGTTCCGGTGAATCTCTTGGGAAAACACCACCCGGCCCCGGAGAGGTGAATGCGGACAAAACAATAATCTGAAAGATAAGAGTTTACAGACAAGACAAGCGGAGGTTATAATTTGCCCTATCGATTGGTTGGTTTGGGTTTATGGTTCCTTTACTTACTGATTGTTCCGAGGAGGGAATGGCGGGACCTTTATCCAGGGTTGATCTTTACCGCGCTTTTGGCCACGGTGGCCGATATCTATGGTGTGATGTATAAACAATGGGAATATATAGGCCCGACGACCGGCGGGATCAGTCTATGGTCGGATTTGGGAATCGCCCCGCCCCAGGGAGGACTGGCGATTTATCTGCAGCGCCGTTTTCCCCGCTGGTCCGTTGTTAACTGGTTGTTTTGGATTGGCGCCAACGCCCTGGGGGAATGGCTCTTTGTCCGTTGGGGACTGATCCGTTACCATGAATGGAATACGCTCAAGGCGACCCTCTTTTACTTCCCTTTCTTTGCTTTGATTTACTTACAGGACCGGTGGTGGCGCAGCCGGGGCTAAGAACCGGAATCTTCGCCGGGGCCGAATAGTGTTTCCTTGTTCCGGTGAAGAGAAAAGGGCCGCCCAAAACGACAAGGATGGTGTAACCGATGAAGAAAGAAGAGAATCCCGGAATGTCCGGGAATCTTTTTTTAGTAGCAACGCCTCTGGGCAACCTGGGGGATCTAACAAGGCGTGCGGCTCAGGTTCTGGAGGAAGTTGATTTGATTGCGGCGGAGGATACCCGTCAGACGAAAAAGCTCCTTTCGCATCTTTCCCTCCGGAAGCAGCTGCTCAGTAATTACCGGGAGAACGAGCGGGAACAGGCGGAAAAGATCATCGGGCTTTTAAAAGAAGGGAAGAATATTGCCTTGGTCAGTGACGCCGGCACACCCGGGCTTTCCGACCCGGGGGCGTTTTTAGTGCAAAAAGCGGTGGAAGAAGGAATTCGCGTTATTCCAATCCCGGGGGCAGCTGCTTGCATCATAGCGTTGGTGGCTTCCGGGTTGCCAACCGACCGTTTCGTCTTTGAAGGTTTTCTTCCCCGGAAAAACAAGGAGCGAAAAGAACGGTTAGCCGCTTTGGTGCAGGAGGAACGGACGATCATCTTGTACGAAGCGCCACACCGGCTTGACCAGACATTAAGCGATCTCTGTTCCGTTCTGGGGGCGGACCGCCGGGTGGTGGTCGCCCGGGAATTGACAAAGATCCACGAAGAGTTCTGGCGGGGAACCCTGGCCGAGGCGGTACGGACTTGGGGGGAGAGGGAGAAGAAAGGCGAGTTTACCCTGGTGCTTGAAGGGAAGCGAACGGTGGCGGAAGAAGAGTTAATCGATTATTCCCCCTTTTACCGGGAGATTGTCGCGCGCAAGGCACGGGGGGAAAAACCATCGGCGGTGATCCGGGAGATTGCCAAGCGGGAAGGGGTTGCCCGGAGTGAGCTTTACCAATTTTACCTTGAGAAAGCAAAAAAGGAGGAAACCCTCCTTCTGCACGAATAAACCTTTACACCGCGGAGATTAGCGATCTGTAAAAGAACGGGTTAAGAGACATTTTTCATTGCATCAAGGCAATCTTTACAAATGTTTTTCTCTTTAAAATTCTGTACATTCTCAGCATTTCCGCAGAAAATACAGGCTGGTTCGTATTTCTTAAGGATGATCTTTTCTCCGTCAACGTAAATCTCCAGGGCATCCCTTTCTTCGATTTGCAGGGTACGTCTTAATTCGATCGGGATAACGACCCGTCCTAACTCATCAACCTTACGAACAATCCCTGTAGACTTCATCATGGCAAAAATCCCTCCTTTTCGATAAGATTCGACATCTACCTACAAGCTAATTGTACCTTATTTTCCAGACTAAGTCAATAGAGGTAATTATTTATTTGGAAAAAAATATAATTTCTCCCGGATAGCTTGACAAATTTGTTTTGATCTGGTTTTAATATAGTAATGAAAGGCGATGAAGGGTAAGAGTAGCGATTCCGAACGTTCAGCGAGCCGGGAATGGTGGAAGCCGGCACGGGAGGGATTGACGAAGATGGACCTGGAGCTGACAGCTGAAGGAGACCGGAAGGTCTTGGTAAGCGATCCGGGTACGCCCGTTAGCGCGTAAGGCCAGGTTTACACTGTCCGTCGAGTCTCTGCGTGCAGAGAGAATTGGGGTGGTACCGCGGGAAGTCCTCGCCCCCAAAGAGTCATTCTTTGGGTGGAGAGGTTTTTTTATATGATGAAGATTAAAGGCAGGGAGGTAACGAAGATGGGGAAGTTTTACATTACAACGCCAATCTACTATCCCAGCGACAATCTACATATCGGCCATGCTTATACGACGGTGGTTGCGGATGCGTTGGCCCGCTATCACCGGCAGCAGGGGGAGGATGTTTATTTTCTGACCGGGACTGATGAGCATGGACAGAAGATTCAGCGCCGGGCGGAAGAGGCTGGTGTTTCCCCCCAAGTGTTTGTCGACCGGATTGTAGAGAATATCAAGGAGCTTTGGCGGTTATTGAAGATCACCAATGATGATTTTATCCGGACGACCGAAGAACGGCATATGCGCCGGGTCCAACAGATTTTCCAACGCCTTTGGGACCAAGGGGACATTTACAAGAGCGAGTACGAGGGGCTGTACTGTACTCCTTGTGAGGCTTTCTGGCTCGAACGCCAGCTGGTGGACGGGAAATGTCCGGACTGCGGGCGGGAAGTGGAGAAAGTACGGGAAGAGAGCTATTTCTTCCGGTTGTCGAAGTATGCCGATCGCTTGATGGCGCATATTGAAGCCCATCCGGAATTTATCCAGCCGGTCTCCCGGAAGCATGAGATGATTAATAATTTCCTCCGCCCGGGGCTGGATGATCTCTGTATCTCCCGGACCACTTTTTCATGGGGAATTCCGGTCCCGTTCGATTCCAAACATGTCATTTATGTTTGGCTCGATGCTCTGACCAACTATATCACCGCTTTGGGTTACCCGGAGGAGGCAGACGAGAACAGTTTATTTAAGCGTTTCTGGCCGGCCGATTTGCACCTGGTCGGCAAGGAGATTGTCCGCTTCCACACGATTATCTGGCCGATTATTTTAATGGCCTTGGATCTGCCGTTGCCGAAGCAGGTCTTTGGCCATGGTTGGCTGGTGTTGGAAGGCGGTAAGATGTCGAAATCCAAGGGGAACGTGGTTGATCCGGTCGTCCTGGTAGAGAAATACGGATTGGATGCGATCCGTTATTATCTCCTGCGAGAGGTTCCCTTCGGTGCGGACGGCGTTTATTCGGAAGAAGCTTTGGTCTTGCGGGTCAATACCGATCTAGCCAACGACTTGGGGAATTTGCTGCACCGTACTTTGTCGATGGTCGAGAAATTTGCGGATGGGGTGGTCCCGGCGCCCGGAGTATACGAACCGTTGGATCAGGCCTTGATCAGCGAAGCCGGCCGGGTGGTCCAGGCTGTGCAGGAGCATATGGAGAAACTGGAAGTCTCCGATGCCTTGGCCGCGATCTTTCAACTGATCGGACGGGCGAATAAATATATAGATGAAGCAGCACCCTGGAGCCTCAATAAACAGGGGAACCGGGAAAGGTTAAATACAGTTTTATACTCGATGGTAGAAGCACTCAGGGTGGCGGCAATCTTGCTCGTGCCGTTCCTGGTGGAAACCCCGGCCAAGATCTTTGCCCAGTTGGGATTGGACGGTGACCCGGCGGAAAGCGGACTGGCCGAAGGATGCCGCTGGGGCCAGTTCCCGGCCGGGACGAAGGTCCGGAAAGACAAGCCGATCTTCCCCCGTATTGAGTGGAAAGATGATAAGGATGAGCCGGAGCAGCCCAAGGAAGAAGTGAAAGCGCCAGCGGAGAAAGAAACCGAAAGCAAGCCCGAGATTACCTTCGATCATTTTATGCAGATTGATCTCCGGGTGGCGAAGGTGCTGGCGGCCGAGAAGATCGAAGGGGCCGATAAGCTTCTGCACCTAAAAGTGAAGATCGGAAGCGAAGAACGGCAAATTGTTGCCGGGATCGCAAAATACTACCAACCGGAAGCGCTAATCGGGAAAGAGATCGTCGTGGTGGCCAATCTGAAACCGGCCAAACTGCGGGGACACCTCTCCCAGGGTATGCTGCTGGCCGCTTCGGCCGGGGATCAATTAGCGCTCGTGGTTCCGGAAAAACCGATCGGGGATGGAGCAGAAGTGAGATGAGACTCTTTGATACACACTGCCACTTGAATGATGAGATTTACCTTCCGGATTTGACAGCGGTTTTGCAACGGGCGCAGGTGGCCGGCGTCGCGCGGATGCTGGTTGTCGGTTACGATCTTGCTTCCTCGCGGCTGGCCGTGCAGCTCGCAGATGAATACCCGCCGCTCTATGCGGCGGTGGGTATTCATCCCCACGAAGCCGTGGCTTTCCGCACCGAGGATCTCACAGCGCTGGAAGAAATGCTGGCGCATCAGAAGGTCGTCGCCTTGGGGGAGATTGGCCTGGACTACCACTATGATCATTCCCCCCGGGAAACGCAACAGGCGGTTTTCCGCCAACAGTTGGCGCTTGCGGCGAAGTTGGATAAACCGGTGGTGATCCACGCCCGGGAAGCTCATGCCGATCTTTTGGCGATCCTCAAAGCCGGCTCCCAGACCTACCGGGGCGTGATGCATTGTTACTCCGGGAGTAGGGAGTTGGTTAGAGAGTATGCCAGACTCAACTTCTATTTTTCGGTGGGCGGGCCGGTCACCTTTACCAATGCCCGCCGGCTGCCGGAGGTTATTACGGAGATCCCTGCTGAAAGGTTGTTAATCGAGACGGATGCGCCCTACTTAACCCCTCATCCTTTCCGGGGCCGGCGCAATGAGCCGGCTTTAGTCGTCCTGGTAGCCGAGCGGCTCGCCGGGATTCTGGGGAGTTCGCCCGAGCAAGTCGCCGAACAGACGTGGAATAATGCCTGTGCTTGTTTTGGGTTGGAAAACGATGATATTGGTGTAGAGAAAAGGTGAGGAGACGATGGGCCGGACTTATGCCTATGTGATTGGGGACAAGCTCTATTTGAATCTTACCAACCGTTGTCCCAACCGGTGCGTTTTTTGTATTCGCGAGAGCGAACAAGGGGTGGGTTATGATCTTTGGTTGGATGAGGAACCAACCGCGGAAGAGGTTTTAGCGGCCGCCGGCGATGTCTCGGCTTACCGGGAGGTTGTTTTTTGCGGGTATGGCGAACCACTCTTGCGCTGGGAAGTGGTGAAGGAGGTCGCGCGTGAGCTGAAAGCGCGTTATCATGCCAAGATCCGCATCAACACCAACGGGTTGGCCGAAGCGGTTTTGCAGCGTAAGATCCTGCCGGAGTTGGAAGGCCTGGTTGATACGATCTCGATCAGCTTGAACGCGGCCGATGCCGAAGAATACGAACGCCTTTGCCAACCGGCGCTTGGACAGGAGGCGTTTTATCATATGTTGCAGTTTACCCGGGACAGCAAGATATATATTCCCCGGGTAGTGCTTTCGGTGGTACAAATCCCGGGTTTTGATCCGGAACCGGCCAGGAAAATTGCCGAGGAACTCGGGGTGGAGTTCCGGATCCGCCCTTACCAAAACGGTTAACTTGGGCCAAATAATGCCAAAAGGAGAGATTAATGGCGGTGCTGAATATTTTATGAAGGGAATTTGTTAAATCACGCCAAGATAACCACTTTTCAGGAGACAATAAGCTTTCTGTTCTGTCTTGAGGAGGAAGAAAAATGCAGATACATAACAGCAATCTTCAGCTTAAGCTCCCTTCGCGTTTTTATTCCTATTTTCTGCTCATCCTTCCCGCGGTGTTTCTTCTTTTTTTCTTTTTCTACACCATGACCGTGAACCATGTCGAACTTTCGGTGGACGGGGGGATGATCAGGCTGACCACGACGGCGAATACTGTCGACCAGGTACTGAAGGTAGCTGGTCTGACTCTCTTCCCCGGTGATGAAGTTATCCCCGGCTTGGACGAGAAGATCGGGAGGGAAGAGAAGATCGAAATTTTACGCGGGGTCAATCTCTCCATTCTCGTTGATGGCGCAGAGATTGCGGCCAGGGTGCCGCCGGTGAAAGTGGAAGAAGTTCTGGCGAGAACAGGGATTGAGCTGGGAGAGAATGACCGGGTCTCTCTTCCTTTGACTGAAACGGTCTGGGAAGGGTTGCGCTTGAAGATTACCCGGGTGACCACTGAAGAATTGACTGTTCAGTCCAAGATTAATCCCGGGGTCTCCTACATCAATGACCCGAATTTGGATAAAGGAAAACAAAAGATGGTACAAAAAGGCGAACCCGGTGTCCTGGAACGCAAGTACACTGTCGTCTACGAGGACGGCAAGGAGGTTAAACGGACCAAGATCGAAGAGAAAGTGGTCAAACCGGCGGTCAAGCAGATCATTGCGCGGGGGACCAGACCGGTGGTGAAGACCGCGACGGTCGGCCGGGGAATCACGATCCGTTATACGGAAATGAAGATCATGGAAGCGACCGCTTATGACCCCGGGCCTGAATCTTGCGGGATTTACGCCGACGGTTACACTTATACAGGGAAGAAGGCGACCTACGGGATTGCCGCGGTTGACCCGAAAGTCATTCCGCTGGGGACAAAACTTTATGTCGAAGGGTATGGCTTTGCCGATGCTGAGGATATCGGTTCCGCGATCAAGAACAACCGGATCGATTTGTGCTTTGATACGCAGCGGGAAGCAATCCTTTTTGGCCGGAAAAAGGTAAAGGTCTATATCCTTGCTCCGTAAAAGCCTTGTTGCCCTAGAAATTTGCCCTACTTTTTCCAGTAAAGATAGAGGAAAACATCACCTTTTCGTCGAAAGAAATGAATGCCAAGGAAAGCGAGGGGGCGAAAGGAGCGGATTCTTTTTATGGATGTAGATCGCGTGTTGGTGGCTGAAAGTGATCCGCACCTGGCTGAGATTATTGTTATTCGCCTTTCAAACGCCGGTTATCAGATAACGACCTGCACGCAAGGTGATGAAGTTCTCCCCAGGACACTGGAGTTTATGCCTGGCGTGGTGATTGTCGACCAGTACCTCCCGGTTAAAGATGGTTTTGAAGTCTGTTATGAATTGAAACTCCATGCCCAAACCCGCAATATGGGGATTATTCTTGTGACCGACACAGAAATTAACCTGGAAGATATGGCGAATCTGGGAGTGAAAGTTGATCGGCAATTGGTTAAACCATTCAAACCAAAGGATGTTTTAACCTTTGTCAATCAGTTGGCGGCGGAACGGAGAGCGATAACGAAGAATTCTCTCACCGGGTTTCAAGGATGGAACGAAATTCGACAGGAGATTATACGGCAGATCGAAGGCGCAAGGGATTGTGACTTCTTATTGCTTGATATCAATAATTTCCGCATCTACAACCAATGTTACGGCTTTGGCGCCGGGGATGAGGTGATCAAGCTGCTGAGCCGTTTATTGGTGGAAGTCACTGATGAACTGGAAGCGCCGGGTGTTTTTATCGCCCATATCCATGGGGATGATTTCGCGGTGTTGTTACCGCCGGAGACCGGGGTTCAAGTTGCCCAGAAGCTAATTGAGCGCTTTGACGAGGAGATTATCCATCTTTATCTTGATGAAGACCGTGAACGGGGCGGTTTAATGCTGCAAAAACCCGACGGGAAGATTGAACAGTGGCCATTGATGGCTTTAGCCGTCGCCGTGGTGCGGCAGACCGGGACCCGGTATACCCACCCCTTGGAGATGAAGATGGTTGGGGAAGAATTATTGCGGCGGTTAAAATTAAAAGTGGGGAGCAATCTTTTGACGGATCATCCCCGGAACGGAACAGACCATTAAAGGGTGAAGAGCGACCATCCTTTACTGAGTGCCGCACAGGTTGGGTAGATTATTTAACGGAAAGTTCTATGGTTAACCCTCCGCCGGCAGTCAGTGCAAAGAGGTAGGTGGCAGAGCATTATTGACGGACAGAAAAGATTGCCGACGTTAACCTCTCCCCGGGTGGTCAGGCAGTTATTGGAGAAATACCAGTTAACGGCGAAGAAACAACTGGGACAGAATTTCTTAACGGATGGCAATACGCTCCAAAAAATTGTAAGGGCGGCCGAACTTGACGCCTCCGACTTGGTCGTGGAGATCGGAACCGGAATCGGGACGCTCACCAATAGTCTGGCGGAACGGGCCGGCCTGGTGGTGACGGTCGAAACTGACCGTGCCCTGGCTCCCTTGCATGAAGAAGTATTGGCCGGCCACACGAATGTCCGGATCATCTATGGTGATATCTTAAAGCTTGATCCGCAAACTTTAATAACGGAAACGCATTTTAAGCCGAAAGTAGTGGCGAACCTCCCATACTATATCACTACCCCTATCCTCTTTCACTTGTTGGAGGCCGGGATCGACTGGCACTTACTGGTTTTTTTGGTACAAAAGGAAGTCGCCCAGCGGATGGTCTCCCCCCCTGGCAACAAGGTTTACGGTGCTCTATCGGTGATGATTCAACACTATTGTCACCCGGAGATTGTAGGCATCGTGCCGCCGACGGTTTTTTTACCACAACCGAAAGTTGATTCGGCAATCGTCCGGTTGCTTCCGCGCCGGAGAGAAACGGATCCCCGGACGGAACGTTTCTTCTCCTTGCTGGTGCGGACGGCGTTTGCTTACCGCCGGAAAAATCTTTATAATTCCCTCCGTTGTATATTTTCGGAATTAGGAGGAGAAAAAAGGGTAGAGGAGGCTTTTCAGGTTTTAGGGATCAATCCCCAACAGCGCGGAGAGACCCTTTCTCCGGAAGAATTTTATGCCTTGGCTTCTTATTTGGCTAAAGATTGAACGATCCTACCTGCCATACGGATAGCAATCTTTCTGCAAAGGAGAATAGGATGTACTTCTTCAGCCCAACGAAAGGACGACTAAGTTTTAACCAGGTTTTCCGCGATCTTCTCTCATTTATCAATGAACATCCGGAGGATCACTATAAATTAATCGTCGGTACCGATTCCCAGTTACGGGAGACGGTCTGTTATGTGACGGCGATCGTGATTCTGCGCGAAGGAAAGGGCGGCCGGTTTTATTATACAAAGGAGCGACAGAAAGGGCAGCTATCCTTAAAGCAACGGATTTTCCTTGAAACAACGCGGAGTTTGGAAGTAGCGTCCCGGCTGGCGAATAAGTTTTCCTCGATTGGGCTGATCGATTTTAATATCGAGATTCATTTGGATGTCGGGAAACAGGGGAAGTCGAAGGAGATTATCAAGGAAGTTGTGGGGATGGTTACGGGAAGCGGGTTTGATGCCCGGATTAAGCCCGATTCGTACGGAGCGTCCACGGTAGCCGATAAGTTTACGAAGTAAATTTGGGGCGAGTGCGAGGAGGACGAGAAAAGAGATCTTTGCCTAGGCCTGACGAGTGACAAGATTGACAGGGCTTCGTTAGACACGGGCGACAAGCGAAGGGCAACGAGAGCGGAAAGGCTTGCAGAACATGAGCGATAAGCGACGAGTAACGGGGCGAATAAAGGCTGGCATGGACACGGGCGGCGAGCGACGAGATGATTGACACCGGATGATAAGTTTGTTATAATCGGGACGAACAAATGTTTGGAGGGGGCGGGGGAAATGTCCGTCAGTGAAAAACAAAAAGCATTGGAAGGCGCGATTCTCCAGATTGAAAAGCAGTTTGGGAAGGGTTCCATTATGCGCATGGGGGAAGCCGACACCAAGATGAATATAGAAGTGATCCCGACCGGTGCGATTACCCTGGATATCGCATTGGGAGTAGGGGGGATCCCCCGTGGCCGGATCATCGAGATCTACGGTCCGGAATCTTCAGGGAAGACGACCGTGGCTTTGCATATGGTCGCGGAAGCGCAGAAATTAGGCGGGATTGCAGCCTTTATCGATGCGGAGCATGCACTTGATCCTTTGTATGCGCGCAAACTGGGTGTTGACATTGATAATCTGCTGATCTCGCAGCCTGATACCGGGGAACAGGCTTTGGAGATTGCCGAGGCTTTGGTCCGGAGCAGTGCTGTTGATATTATCGTGGTCGACTCGGTCGCGGCTTTAACCCCCCGGGCGGAGATCGAAGGAGAGATGGGTGACGCCCATGTCGGGTTGCAGGCCAGGCTAATGTCCCAGGCCTTGCGGAAGTTGACGGGCGCGATCAGTAAATCACAGGCCGTTGCGGTTTTTATTAACCAAATCCGGGAAAAAGTTGGCGTGATGTTTGGTAATCCGGAGGTGACTCCCGGCGGCCGGGCGTTAAAGTTTTACGCGACGGTCCGTTTGGAAGTGAGGCGGGTAGAGAGTCTCAAACAAGGTAACGATTTTATCGGGAACCGGACCAAGGTTAAGGTTGTGAAGAACAAAGTTGCACCGCCGTTTAAGGAAGCCGAATTCGATATCATTTATGGCGAAGGGATCTCCAAAGTCGGTTGCCTCCTCGATTTGGCGGCCGATCGGGATATTGTGAAAAAAAGCGGCGCCTGGTACTCTTACCAGGAGACACGTTTAGGCCAAGGCCGGGAAAATGCGGTTGACTTTTTGAAGAACAATCCGGAGTTGTATCAGGAGATTGAAAACTTGGTCTACCAGGAAGTCGGGTTAAAAAAGCCTCAGAAAACCACGGAAGAAGCCGCGGCAAGTAAGGAGACGAAAGCGGCGAAGAAATGAAGCCTTCAGTTTCCGCCTTGGAATACTCCTTAACTTTGCTGGAAAAGCGGGATTTTTGCATCCAAGAATTAAGGCGACGTCTCGAGCAGCGTGGCTATCCGGAAGAAGAAGTGGGCGAGGCGCTGACCCGTCTCCTGGAATGGGGTTACCTGAATGACCAAGCATATCTTCAGCGGCAGGTGGAGAAGTATTTAGCAGCCGGTAAAAGTAGGGCTTTTATCCGTCAACGCATGCTCCTCTCCGGGCTGGAACCGGAGGTGGTGGAGGAAGGATTGGCGCAATTCTATCCTCCCGCCAAGGAAAGGGCGTTGATTAAGTTCTGGTGGGAAAAGTTATTTGGCGACACCAGCCTGACGGCACCCGGGAAAAAGGAGATTATTAAATGGGCACGACGGCTGTACGCGGCCGGGTTTCCGATGGAAGAGATTGAGCCCTATCTTAACCAAGTGAAGGAGTCTTGACAGCAATTTTTAAAAAAGATACAATTAAAACTGGAGGAGAACACATTGAAGCCGAGTTCTTACTCGGCTTTATTTAGTATTAATTTTAAGCAAGGGAGGTGTTGAGGATCGATCTATGGCTAATCTTATTAATAATTGTCCTTGGCTTGGCTGGCGGTATTGTCATTGAAAAAATACGAACGGCAATGAACCTGCGTTCTGCGGAAGAAACGGCGAAAATGATCTTGCAGGAAGCCGAAAGGGAAGCCGAAGCGAAAAAGCGGGAAGCCATCCTGGAAGCGAAAGAAGAAGCCCTTCGCATTAAGAACGAAGGGGAAAGAGAACTCCGGGAGCGCAGGAATGATATTCAACGACAGGAAAAACGGATTCTCCAAAAAGAGGAGAATTTGGACCGGAAACTGGAGATGCTCGAGAAGAAAGAAGAGCATTTGAACCAGAAAGAACTCGAAGTGGAAAAGATCAAGCGCGAGCTCCGCGAGTTACAGCTGAAACGGCTCGAGGAATTAGAGCAGATTTCGGGTCTCACCGTTGCGCAAGCCAAAGATTTAATACTTTCTGAGCTGGAGAAAGAATTGGCTCAGGAAATGGCAATCCGGGTTCGCGATTTTGAAGCCAAGGTTAAAGAAGAATCCGACAAGCGAGCACGGGATATCCTGTCCACGGCGATCCAACGTTACGCGGCCGACCATGTTGCCGAGACCACCGTTTCGGTGGTTGCCTTACCTAATGATGAGATGAAAGGGCGAATTATTGGACGGGAAGGGCGGAATATCAGAGCCCTGGAGACCCTGACCGGGATTGACCTGATCATTGACGACACACCGGAGGCTGTGATTCTTTCAGGTTTCGATCCGGTAAGGCGCGAGGTGGCAAGAATTGCGCTGGAACGTTTGATTGCGGATGGACGGATTCATCCGGCGCGCATCGAAGAGATGGTCGACAAGGCACGGAAAGAAGTCGAGACCATCATTAAAGAAGAAGGGGAACAGGCGGCCATTGAAGTGGGAATCCCCAATTTGCACCCGGAAATTATCCGCCTGTTAGGACGCTTAAGGTATCGTACCAGCTACGGTCAGAATGTTTTGAAACACTCCATCGAAGTAGCATATTTAGCCGGGTTGATTGCTGCTGAATTAGGAGCCGATGTCACTGTTGCCAAACGGGCAGGACTCCTCCATGACATTGGAAAGGCGATCGACCACGAGGTGGAAGGACCGCACGTTACGATTGGTGCGGATATAGCGAAAAGATACCGTGAATCGGCGGCGGTGATTCATGCGATTGCCGCACATCACGGCGATATTGAACCCCATACGGTTGAAGCGGTGTTGGTTCAAGCCGCGGATGCAATCTCTGCAGCACGGCCGGGGGCAAGACGTGAAACCCTGGAGAGTTATATAAAACGTCTTGAGAAATTAGAGAAGATCGCCGACTCATTTGAGGGCGTTGAAAAAGCATATGCCATCCAAGCTGGACGTGAGATTAGGATCATGGTGAAACCGGAAAAAGTTGACGATTCTGCGGCCGTATATATCTCGCGGGAAATTGCCAAGAAAATTGAGTCGGAATTGGAATATCCGGGTCAGATAAAAGTAATGGTGATCCGCGAAGTGAGAGCTGTGGAGTATGCAAAATAAGGACAATAAGCCACTGCCCGCAGTGGCTTATTGTTTAATATCGCAGAAGAGGTAGTTGGGAGGAGCAGCGATGAAGGGTGTGTTTTGGAAGGAAGGAGAATCCTTTACCAGCTCCATGAGTTTGATTGTTTCCTTGCTGATCCGGTATCCTGAGATAGCAACTTTGAAGCTGATTCCGGAGGAACAAATCTTCCAGTTTGGTTTTATCTTCAAACGTAAATTCACTTTGGAGGAGAAAAAGGCCTTCCAGAAAGAATTGGAGCATAGTTTAATGGCCTTGGCGGAGATCAACCGCTATCAACCGCGGATTATGAAGTTTAATTTTAAACGGCTGAAGAACATAATTTTTTTGGAGGTTAAACGGGATATTGCGTCGCTCTCCCAGGAAGAGATCTCTTTAATTACACGGATTATAACGCAAAAATATGGGAACGAGATTATTAGCGATGCGGAAGACTATATGGGTGAAGAAGAACTGATCTTCCAGGAAGAAATGATCGATCATATGTTGGAAGATATCAAAGAAACGCAACAGGAAAAAGAGCTGATCGGGATCCGTGAGGACGGACGGGTTATGCTCTTTAACCATTCCGACTCTCCGTGATGGGGTTGCGCGAAGGAGGCAGCGCTCGCTTGAAGATTGTTTTTCTTGGCGATATCGTCGGCCGGCCGGGGCGGAAGGCCGTCAAAGAATTGCTACCCCGGATTAAAGAGGAATACGCTCCGGACCTGGTGGTGGCGAACGGCGAGAATGCGGCCGGCGGTTTCGGGCTGAGTATAGAGGTGGCGGCGGAATTACTTAACCATGGGATTGATGTGATTACCCTGGGGAATCATACCTGGAAGAACCGGGAGATTAACCAGGTCTTCGAGCGTTTCCAGCAAGTATTGCGGCCGGCGAACTATCCACCGGGGACACCAGGGAAAGGGTATGGTCTGTTTGTGGCCAAAAATGGTTATGAGGTCGGTATCCTTAACCTATTAGGCCAGGTTTACCTTGAACCGCCATTGGAATGTCCTTTTCGCGTGGCGGAAGAGAGTGTTGAATTCTTAAAAAGCAAGACACCATATGTGCTGGTTGATTTTCATGCCGAAGCAACCTCCGAGAAGGTTGCGCTCGCCAATTTTCTAGACGGGAAAGCCTCCGCGGTCTTAGGCACCCATACGCACGTGGCGACCGCCGACGAGAGAATTCTTCCGGGTGGGACAGGTTATATTACTGATGCCGGAATGTGCGGCCCGGTCGATTCCGTGCTTGGGGTGAAAAAAGAGTTGGCGATTGCAAAGTTCTTAACCAAACGGCCCGTTAAGTTTGAGGTAGCCTCCGGGTTCGCCGAAGTGAACGGAGTTTACTTGGAACTGGACGAAAGTGGTAATACGGTCCGGATCAACCGCATAATTTACAGTATCAAGTAAAAATTAATGAAAATAAAAAGGAATTTTATGGTGAGTATAAAATATAATAATATATAGTTAACAAAGATGAAATGTTTCAGAAGGGGGATTAAGCAATGGAGGTATTAAAAGTTTCGGCAAAGTCTAATCCAAATTCGGTGGCCGGGGCATTAGCCGGGGTTTTACGGGAGAAGGGTGCGGCGGAGATCCAAGCGATTGGCGCCGGGGCTTTAAATCAAGCGGTAAAGGCAGTCGCGATTGCCAGAGGTTTTGTTGCTCCCAGCGGAATTGACTTAATTTGTATTCCGGCTTTTACGGACATTATTATCGATGGACAAGAAAGAACAGCGATTAAACTGATCATTGAACCGAGATAATAATTCCTGGTTAGCTACTGTTGGGACCTATAAATTTTGTTATAGGTTCTTTTTTTGTTTCAAAAATTAACAGTATAGCGGATTGTTTTGGCGAAGACAGTTTACAGAGAGGAAGAGCAGGATGGGGGAACCCGGCCGTTATTATCCGCTGATTGACGGGCATGCGGACACACTTGTTAAAAACTATGAAGAGGGAGGAAGTTTAACCGGCTATACTCCGGGACGCCATCTCGATCTACCCAGATTACAGTATGCGGGGGTCGATCTGCAGGTGTTGGCGATCTGTGCGACCTCCAGGCCGGAGCCTTACCGCTGGGCCCGTCAAGTGATCGACTACTGGCAGGCCGAGTATGAACAATTGCGGGAAGCGATGATTTGGCTTCGGTCCCGGGATGATTTTGCAACGTGGGAAAAAAGTCGTAAGATCGGGATTATTTTAGCGCTTGAAGGTTTGGAACCCTTGGAGGGGAAACTGGCGCGGCTCGAAGAGTTTTACCTGCTGGGCATTCGCATGATCTCGCTGACCTGGAACGGGGGGAACCCTTTTGCGTCCGGGGTTGCGGTTCCGGAGGATCCGGGTTTAACGCCACTCGGGAAAAAATGCGTGGAGTGTGCCGAGGCGTTAGGGATGATCCTGGACCTTTCCCATCTGGGGCGCCGGAGCTTCAAAGACCTGATGGGATTGGTACGGAAGCCGGTCTGTGTTTCCCATGCGAATGTCGATGCTGCGTATCCCCACCGCCGGAATCTTACTGCCGAGCAGATCAGAATGGTAGCGGCGGGCGGGGGGACGGTTGGTTTGACGTTTTATCCTCCCTTTATTAAAGAGGGGGAGGTTAGCGCGGGCGATTTGATCCCTCACCTAGAAATGCTTTTAGCGGTTGGAGGCGAAGATTGCCTTGCTTTGGGGAGCGACTGGGATGGGATTGACGAGACGCCCGTCGATTTAACCGATGTCACCCGCCTTCATTATTTACTAAAAATCCTGGAGGACTATGGTTTCGAGCAGCAAATCATCCGGAAATTGGCCGGGGGTAACCTCTACCGTTTCCTGGCGGAAAAGTTTACAGAAATGAGCTGAAAAAGGTGTTAAAAAGACCAGAACCCCACGATCCTGCCTGTTTTTACTTAGAGGGTTATACCTGAAGTGAAAGAATATTAGGGTAAGAATCCTCGTTAACTCCCTGCGTTTACTTTCACAACACCCCGCAGTGAGGCGAAGATTAATAATCAACCGGCCGCAGGGAGCTTTTTATTCTTTAGTCCAAGCATAGAAGCAGCACCTATTGAAGTTTAGTCGACGAAGGAGTGGCAGTCATGTCGGAGCAAGGCAGTGCGGTTCAGGTTCGTCCTTTCCGGAAGGAGGACCTGAAGAAGATGATCATCTGGAATCGCGACCCCGAGGTTGAGCAGTTTGTCGACCGCGGTTTACCCCAGGATTTAACGGAATGCGAACGCTGGTTTGAAGAGATGATGCAGCATAAGGAGTACCAGCTTTACGCGATCGAGGATGAAAACGGGAATGTAATAGGGGATTTGGAACTTGACCATATTTGCTGGCGCCGCCGGGAAGCGGAACTGCGGGTGCGGATTGGGGAAAAAGAGTATTGGAATAAAGGCTATGGAACATTAGCCCTGCAGCAGATCATCGAGTATGTCTTCCACGAACTCCGCTTGAACCTCCTCTATCTTCGGGTTTATGCCTTTAACCACCGGGCAATTCATTGCTATAAAAAGCTTGGCTTTAAAAAGAAAGCCATGCTGAAACGGAATTCTGATCCGCACTGGAAAGATATTTATCTGATGGTACTGGATAACCGGGAAAAGAAGACGCCGGCGTAAGATAAACACCTCCTTTTCGTGAGCAGGAAATGGGATTTTTGTGTAGAAATGATTCGACGAAAAATGGTAATTTTTTACGTAAAGGAGAGGAGGTGTATTTTTGGAGGAAAGGAAAATCCGTGTGGTTCTGGCGGATAATAACCGGGAATTATGCAGTATCCTTGCTGAACACATCAATATGCAAGAAGATATGGAGCTGGTAGCTACAGCTTATGATGGCCTACAGGCTGTGGAAATGATTAAGGGGTACAAACCCGATCTCTTAATCCTTGATATTACCATGCCATATCTGGATGGGATCGGGGTGATGGAGCGTTTGGCGGAGCTCCCTGATGCGCCTCAAGTAATCGTTCTGACCGCTTTCGAACAAGAGTCAATGGTTCAGCGGTTGATCGCGATGGGGGCAGTCTATTACATGGTCAAGCCGTTTGATATTAACACTTTACTGGAGAGGATCCGTCAATTCGGCCGTCAAAATCAGGAATACATAAAAGATAGTTCGCACCAGTATAAAGCACTTCCCGTACAGGGCAAAGGAGTCTCCCGTCACCAGCTTGAACTGGAGGTCACCAAGATCTTCCATGAGATTGGGATCCCGGCACATTTTCGCGGCTATGCATACCTGCGTGATGCGATCATCATGGCAATCCAGGAAGAAGACATTTTAGGAAACATCACCAAGAATTTGTATCCCCGGATTGCGGAGAAGTACAACTCGACCGCCAGTGGGGTAGAATCGGCGATCCGGCATACGATCGAAATCGGCTGGGAAAGAGGGAACATTGAGTCCTTCAAGAAGATGTTTGGGACGGACAGTTCGCAGGGGGTGAATGCGCGCTTCCCGACAGCAGCTTCATTTATTGCTAAAGTAGCGGACCGGATTCGACTCCAACTGAAACTATCTTATTAGATATATTAGTAATCTAGTTGTCCCGCCCGAATTATATTTTGCAAAGACCCGAAGGATGTCAGGAACATTCCGCCCGGGTCTTTTTGCCGTATGAACTAAACAGGAGGGGAAAGGGGCATAATACCCGGGGTGCCTTTGAAAAAGTTTGACTTTCGTTATTTGTTTTACAGGAACAAATTGAATGGTGGCCAATCTAGTGGTAAGGCATTTTTTCTAGCTAGTTGCTTGAAAGTTATTTAGCCGCGTCCAGAATGGTGTTTCCTTACCATTCTGCCCCGGCGATTAAGATTAAAGCGAGCCAGGACTCGAAGGACGGCAGCGGAAGAGGGGAGTAGTAGTTTGGAGATCCTTGGAATGACACTTCAGGAGATGGAAGAGTTCGTAACAAGCCTGGGGCAACCTCGTTACCGGGCGGAGCAGATCTTTAAATGGCTCTACAAACAAGGAGTTGACGATTTTGCACTGATGAGTAATCTGCCGCTTGCTTTCCAACGGCAGTTGGCGGAGAAGGGTTTGGTGACGGCGGCCGTAACAGAGGAAGGCGCCCGGGAGGCAGCGGATGGAACTAAAAAGTATTATTTTCGTTTACTAGATGGTTGTCATGTGGAAAGTGTTTTTATCCCGGAGGAACGGCGTAAAACGGTTTGCTTTTCGACCCAGGTCGGTTGTGCGATTGGTTGTGCCTTTTGCGCGACCGGCCAGCAAGGATTCGTCCGCAATCTGAGGGTTGCCGAGATTGTCGATCAGGTACGCCGGATCGGGATAGAACGGAAGACGCGGATCACGCATGCGGTCGCCATGGGGCAAGGTGAACCTTTGGCCAACTATGAGGCAACTTTAAAGGCGATTAGGCTGTTGAATGCCGATTACGGGTTGGGTATTGCCGCCCGCCACCTGACAATCTCAACAAGCGGGATTGTCCCCGCCATTTACCGTTTGGCTGAAGAGGATCTCCAGATCAATTTGGCGATTTCTCTTCATGCCGCCCGTGATGATTTAAGATCGGAACTGATTCCGCTCAACCGGACTTACCCCTTGCCGGTCTTAATGGAAGCCGGCCGTCATTATGCCGCCAGGACCAAACGCCGGGTGACTTTAGAGTACATCATGATTGACGGGGTCAACGACGGGGAAGAGGATCTTAAGGAGTTGTTGGCCCTTACAAACGGTTGGCTCTGTCATGTCAATTTGATTCCGTATAATCCGGTCCCTGGTACCGGTTACCATCCTTCGGCCTCGGCGACACTCCGCCGCTTTTATCAAACGTTGCAACGGAGTAATGTCGCAGTAAGTATCAGGCAGGAAAGAGGGGCAGAGATCGAGGCGGCCTGCGGTCAATTACGACAAAGATTGAAACAAATGAAGAAAAGATGAATAGATCTTTAACTTTTCGCGGCGGTGCTTTGTTTTACACTTCAATCATAGGAGATGTGTTATAATGAAAATTAAAGAATGGTGGTTAAGTTGGGGAAAAAACCGGGTAAACCCGGAAGAATTGGTTGATGACACTAAGGTTTTTAAAAGATCCAAACTGCAGACACCCCCGCTGCCACAGATTGCCGTCGTAGTGATTGACGGCCCTGACAAAGGCCGGGAGTTTCTCTTGACGCCAATGACGATGAAGATTGGCCGGCAAATGGAGAATCATATCCAACTGAACGATCCGCAAGTTTCGCGGGAGCATGCGATTTTGCAATATCACCCTAAGAAGAAGGCCTTTTTATTAAAGGATCTAGGGAGTACGAACGGCACCTACTGTAATAACCGCCGGATCGAGGCCACCTTTATTTCTCCCGGAGATGAGGTCAAAGTTGGCGGGTCGGTGCTTAAAGTTATTGCGCTACATCAAGAGCGGCCACAGAGCTAAGATTCCAGGCTGCAAGAGATTAGCGCCGCATAGTTATTAGGAAGACAGATGATGGTGCAAAAGTCCCCGGTCATCTGGTTGCGAGCCGTAAAGAGGTTGCGAGGTGGGGGAGAGATGAAGGTTGGAATGGCAACCCACGTAGGTAAGGTGCGCGAGATCAACGAAGATTGTATTGGCCGTAAGGGAACGCTTTTGGTCTTGGCGGACGGCATGGGTGGCCACCAGGCCGGCGAAGTAGCCAGTGCCTTAGTGGTCGAACGGGTGCTGGCCTTGGAAGCGGAAGGCCCGGATTTTAAGGAAGCTTTAGCGTCCGTCATCCAAGAAGCCAATCATGTTCTGTTAAAATATGCCGGTGAGCACGAGGAATGCACAGGAATGGGGACGACGGTAGCGGTCGTCAAAGTGGAAAACGGCCGGATTTGTGTGGCCCATGTGGGGGATAGCCGCGTTTACCTGTGGCGGCAAGGTGTATTGACCCAATTGACGGAGGATCATACTTTGGTGGCCGAGCTGGTGCGGAACGGCGGAATCACGGAAGAGCAAGCCAGAAACCATCCGCAAAGGCATATTCTGACCAGGGCCTTAGGGACACCCATGGAAGTCAAGGTGGAGTATGCCGAGTATGCCATCGCCCCGGGCGATCGGGTCTTACTCTGTTCGGACGGGCTCACGGTGATGCTCTCCCATGAAGAGATTGCTGCGCTGCTCAGCGCGGAGCTTTCACCCCAAGAGATTGCCGAGCAGATGGTGCAGACGGCCAATGAGAAGGGCGGAATCGATAATATCTCCGTCATTGTCGCTTTTCTTTGAGTTGTCTCCATCATAAGGCGGAGAAGGAATTTACCTGGTTGATGGCGAAAAACCACTTTGTGAAAATCGTCCCGAATTATCGTATTTTTCAGGGTTTGACTAGCTGATTGAGGTGAAGCGTGTGATAGGTAGTCTTTTGGGTAATCGATACCGGATTCTCGAGCTGATCGGTGAAGGTGGGATGGCATTAGTCTATAAGGCAGAATGCACTCTGCTGCAACGGACGGTTGCCATCAAGATTCTGCGGTCACAGTATTCATCAGATAAAGAATTTGTGGAAAGGTTCAGGCGGGAAGCGCAATCCGCGGCTAGTCTTTCCCATTCGAACGTGGTCAATATCTTTGATGTCGGTCAAGACGGTGAGACGCACTACATCGTCATGGAATATATTGCAGGCACCAATCTTAAAGAATTGATCAAGAAAGAAGCGCCCTTTGCCTTAAACCGTGCATTACGGATTACGCTTCAGATCAGCGAGGCATTGCGCCATGCCCATGAGCATAATATTATTCATCGTGATATTAAACCGCATAATATTCTCATCACCAATGATGGAGTGGTCAAGGTTACTGATTTCGGAATTGCCCGGGCGGTGACGACCAGCGGCTACACCCAGACCGGGGTGGTCATGGGTTCGGTACAGTATTTCTCACCTGAGCAAGCCAAGGGGTTGCCGGTCGGACCGCAGTCCGATCTGTACTCACTCGGGTGCGTCGTTTACGAAATGCTCACCGGGGAAGTGCCGTTTCAAGGAGAAAGCCCGATTGCCGTTGCTTTGAAACATTTGCAAGAAGAGCCGCCGCTGCTCAAAGAGATTGTGGCGCAAAATCCGAAGCCGGTCGGGGTTTTAATCCAACGGTTACTGGCGAAAGATTTAGAGAAACGGTATCCTTCCGCTTTGGTCTTGAGCAAAGACCTTCAGGAAATTTTAGGCTTAAAACCGGAGCATGAAGAGTTCGAGGATTATCCGACCCAAATCCTCGAGTTGCCACGGCTTGAAGAAGAGAAGGATCCAGGAAAAGGTCAGCGGGCGGAGAAACCGAAGAAAACCTTTAAAACCAGATTGCTCAATTTTACCGCGGTGCTCTTTTCGATCTTTGCCGCGCTGGCGTTGGCGGGAGTCGGTTATTTATACTTGATTCCGGCCAAACCTGAAGTTGCGGTTCCGAACTTAATCGGTTTTGAGGTGACCGAGGCGGAAAAACTCGCGGAAAAAAATGGTTTGCGGCTGAATGTGGTAAAACGCGAACCAAATGAGACGGTGCAACCGGGGGGGATTCTTTCGCAGGTACCCAAACCCGGGATGATTGTCCGGAAAGGCCGCGTTATTGATGTCGTGGTCAGTTCGGGGATCGAGACGGTAATGGTCCCGGATTTAACCGGAAAAACTTTAATTGAAGCTGAAATTCTCTTGGACCAGGCGGGTTTAAAGAGAGGCGACATCTACTCGGAGAGTAACCGGAATGTACCCGAAGACCATATTATCCGGCAAAAGCCTGCTCCGAACACAAAGATTCAAAAAGGGGCAACGGTCGATATTTACCGGAGTCTTGGCCCTGAGTATGTGGAGGTTCCGAATTTTATCGGTGCGCCTTTAGTGAAGGTTCAGTCGGAATTGCCAAGTTTGGGTTTGGTTTTCAATAATTCCGTGATCTATAAAACAAGCCCCTATCTCCAAGGGAACATTTTGGATCAAAAACCGCTTCCCGGCGAGGTTGTCCCGATCAACACTGAGATGAGTTTTGTGGTCAGCGCCGGTCCAACCGGGATTAGTACCGGGCCGGAGCAGATGTTTGAGGAGAACTGAGGGGATGACCGACCGGAGCCGGTTCGCGAGCGGTTAAGTGATCCGTGAACGGTTTTTCTACGTTTGTGGGATCAAGAAGCGCTGTAGAAATGCTTTGTCCTTGCCGAGAAATAAGATAGCACTTACTTTTTTACTCCAGGAGGGGATTGGTTGCCGGTTGGGCGGGTTGTCAGAATTATTGGCGGTTTTTATTATCTACTGAATGAGTGTGGAGAAACGATTGTTGCTGTTCCGCGTGGGAAACTCCGGCAGTGTGGAGATATTTATGTCGGTGACCTGGTCGATTATGAGCTGCTCCCAACCGCACAAGGGGTGATTGAAAAGGTTCACCCCCGCAGCACGGTGCTTAAACGGCCTTATGTGGCCAATGTAACCCAAGTGGCCTTGGTTTTTGCCCATAAAGATCCAGACTTTAATTACGTTTTGATCGACCGTTTTTTGGTCATGCTGGAGGCCTATCATTTCTCCCCCTTGCTGGTTTTTAACAAATCTGATCTGGTGGAGGCGGAGTGCGCTGCGGAGAATGCCGGGCCGTACCGGAAGATTGGTTACCGGGCGCTTTGCACCAGCACCAAAACCGGGCAAGGACGTGCAGAAATGCTGGCCGAACTTGCCGGTGAGGCGACGACCCTGGCGGGCCCGTCCGGCGTAGGAAAATCCGCTTTGATCAATATGCTTGCTCCCCAATATCAGTTGAAGACCGGCCAGGTTAGTGAGAAGATTGGCCGCGGCCGGCACACCACCCGTGAAGTGCAGTTGCTACCTTTGCCGGAAGTGAAGGGTTTCCTGTTTGATACTCCCGGTTTTACCAAGCTGGACTTGGATTTTATTTCCCCCCGCGATCTGGCTCAGTATTTTATCGAGTTTGCTGAATATAGCCCGGAATGCCGTTTTGTTGGTTGTCTCCATCAACAGGAACCGGATTGCGCAGTGAAAACGGCCGTGCAAGAGGGGAAGATCTTCCCCTGGCGTTATGAACATTACCTGTTGTTTCTGGAGGAATTGAAAAAAGGGGAAGCCCGGCCATATCCGCGGAGTGGGGAGAACCGTAGCAAAAGGAGATGATTTAATGTCCAAACCAATCGAAGTAGCACCTTCGATCCTCAATGCCGATTTTTCCAACCTCCGGTCGGAATTAGCGAAGGTGGAGAATGCCGATTGGCTTCATTTGGATATTATGGACGGCCATTTTGTCCCGAATCTTACTTTTGGCCCGCCGGTGGTCGAAGCAATTCGCGAATATTCCACTTTACCTTTTGAAGCGCATTTGATGGTCACCAACCCCGATTTTTATGTCGTTCCTTTCCGGGAGGCCGGTTGTCAACGGGTGATTGTGCATGTTGAGACCGCCGTTCACCTGCACCGGTTGGTCCAGATGATCCAAGGAGAAGGAATGGAAGCGGGCGTCGCCTTGAATCCGGCCACTCCATTGGAGATGCTGGATCTTGATCTGATCCTGCCGGAATTGAAGATTGTTTTGTTGATGACGGTCAACCCGGGTTTTGGCGGCCAAACTCTGATTAAGGGGGTATTAAAAAAGATTGAACGGCTTCGCCGGGTGATTAACGAGAAAAAACTGGATTGCCGGATTGGCGTCGACGGTGGGATTAACCGGACGACTGCGGCGGAGGTGGTTTCCGCCGGAGCGGATTTTATAATTGCCGGCACTTACGTGTTTCGGAACCAAGAGAGTCCCTCCCAGGTCATTCAGGAACTGAAAAAGCTCAGTTGTTAATGCCGAATTGGATGCCAGTGTAAAGGAGGTTTTGATTGTGCCGTTTCAACATATTGATTCGTTTGTGAAGGCAGTACATACAGTGATTGAAAGTATGTTGAATCCCGATGTGAAAACAGGCAAACCGTTCTTTAATGAGGATCCGTTATCTAAGTATGAGATTGCGGTTTTAGTTGGCGTTTTGGGTGACCTTCAGGGACAGGTGATCTGCGGGATGTCCAAGGAAACGGCGAAAAAGATCATCGCGCAAATGCTCGGGGAGAGTTCCCCGGAGATCGATGCCTTGGGGCAGAGTGCGCTTTGCGAGTTAAAAAATATTATCGTCGGAACGGCAAGCACCAACCTGGCGGAGGTGGGTTATTTTTGCACGATTACCCCGCCTTTGCTGATCATGGATGGCGAGGTTCCCAACTTTTTGAAACATATCAATATGGCCTTTACGATTCCCATTACCATCCCCTACGGGCAGATCGAATTGAACCTTTTCTTGCAAAAAGATGAACTCTCGGCATAATTAAGGGTTTTTTCCGGAAATTACACAGATAATATTGCTGATGAAAAAATGGTTGCCGAGAAGTTGCAGGTGGTAATGAGCTCAGGTTAAGGAGGTAAATGAGGTGAATGACCAAACCATTCGCTTTGAACCTAAAGATGAAGAACAATTGGAAGTCAGGAAGGTTCTGAAAGAGGTTTGTACGGCTTTAAACGAAAAGGGTTATGACCCTCTTGATCAGATAGTAGGATATCTCCTCTCTGGTGATCCGGCCTATATTACCAGCCACAAAAACGCACGTGTTCTGATCAGAAAACTGGACCGGGATCAGATTCTGGAGGAACTTGTCCGGTATTATCTGGAAAGAGAGGGGAACTAATGGCCTTTTTTCGTATTGAGGGAGGAAATCCCCTAAAAGGTTCGATTCAGATTAGCGGTTCCAAAAACAGCGGACTGGCCTTGATGGTGGGAGCGGCTTTAGGAGAAGAGGATGTTATTCTGACCAACTTTCCCCGTGATCTGGATATGGTGGTTTTAGCGGAGATCCTGCGTCATGTGGGAGTGAAAATCGAAGAGCAAAAACCGGGGACGGTCCTGATTAATGGGAGTGGCTTGAAACTTACGCAGGTCCCCTATGAGATGGCCAGGAAATTGAGGGGCTCTTTCTACGTTGCCGGTTTAATGCTCGCCCGTCTGAAAGAAGCGGAAGTGCCTTTGCCGGGAGGCTGTTTTCTCGGACCGCGGCCGGTTGATTTCCATATCAAGGGCTTCCATGCTTTGGGAGCGGAAGTAAGTATTGAACACGGATTGATGAAGGCGAAGATCGGGACACCGGTAGAGGACCGGTTTTTTATTAATCGCAGCAGCGTCGGGACGACAGTTAATCTGATGTATTTGGCCGCGCTGACCCCGGGGACTTTTGTCCTTGAAAATGCCGCCAAGGAGCCTGAGATCGTTGATCTGGCCGTGTTGCTGAATTCGATGGGCGCGCGGATCCGGGGTGCGGGTACAGAAGTGATCAGGATCCAGGGAGTAAACAGGCTTGGCGGTGCCGAACATGCAATTATTCCCGACCGGATTGAAGCCGGCACTTACATGATGGCGGCGGCTGCGACCCGCGGTGATTTAGTCTTGGAGAATGTGATGCCCGATCACTTACGGACGCCAATTATCAAATTAAAAGAGACGGGCGTCCAGATCGAAGAGGGCGAAACAACAATCAGGGTGGTCGCGAAAGAACGTTTACGGAGTACAGAGTTGGAAACTGCTCCTTATCCAGGTTTTCCGACGGATTTACAGCAACCGTTTGGGGTGTTGATGTCGATCGCCAACGGAACCAGTATTATCCGGGAGACCATCTTTGACAACCGTTTCCGTTATCTGGACGAATTGACCAGGATGGGCGCCGACGTGAAAGTCGACCGGGACCGGGCGATTATCAAGGGAGTGCCTCATCTAAGCGGAGCGCCGGTGGAGACGACCGATTTGCGGGCCGGTGCGGCGTTGGTGGTTGGGGGACTGGCCGCGGAAGGGGTGACTTTGGTCTCCGGTGCCGAATGTATTGACCGCGGTTATGAACGGATGGTGGAAAAGCTGCGGGGCGCCGGCGCCGTGATTGAACGCCTTGAAGACGAGGAAGAATGTGAGCAGCAGACTTAAGCAAGTGATCCCCCCGGGAAAAGTACGACGTAAGGGAAGAACAGTTATATTTAAGAGATAATGTCTTGATCACGAACCGCCCGCCGGGGCGGTTTTTTCATACAAAGACCCGCCGCTTGTCATAAACAATCATTTTTTGACATAGATTGGTGGAGCGGGGTGAAGATAATGCTCAAAGCCAATCTTGTCCTGGTTGCGCTCTTTCTCCTTGGAATGCTCGCCGGCAACAGTCTCCTGGCGGCTAGTGCCGGCTCTCTTTTGGTTATTAAGTTATTAAAGACGCCCTTCCTCCTTGAGGTTGCCGAACGGCACGCCTTGGAGTGGGGGCTTCTTTTTTTGTTGATTGCGGTCATGGTTCCGTTAGCAAGGGATAAAATCGGGGGAAAAGAGATCATCCAGAGTTTTGTTACACCGGTGGGCCTCCTTTCGCTGCTCGGCGGAACGATAGCGACTTACCTTTGCGGGCAAGGTGTGGGTCTGCTGCAGGAGCGGCCGGAGGTGATGGCCGGGTTAGTGGTTGGAACGGTCATCGGGGTGACCTTTTTGAAGGGAATACCGGTCGGACCCTTGGCGGCGGCCGGTTTAACCGCAATCCTTCTCAGACTGTTTGAGTTGGTGAAAAAGTGAGGTGGAGGAGATCGAACAGAAAATCCTTTCCGGAATGGCCATTTTACGGTTACTCTCCGGGTTGTTGGAGATCATAGCGGCGCTCCTCTTCCTCCGTCTCCAGAAGGTGGAAACCGCGCTCCAACTCAATGCCATTTTGGGTTTGGTTGGGCCCATGGTCTTTTTGTTGGTCAGCACCTTAGGACTGGTCGCGGTGGCTGTCCGGCTCTCGCTGGTCAAAGTCTGCCTCATTGTTTTGGGCGTCCTTTTTACCATTCTCGGGACGAAAAGCTAAGCTTCTCCTTCTCCTGGAGACAAGGAACCCGAAAGCGGTTGCTGGAGAAGCTTTGCTGATGGAACGACTGTTGTTTTAAAGAGGAGAGCCTTAAAAAAAAGAGGAGGAGAGGGGAGATGGAGATGAAAGTAAGCGCAAGCGGGATCCAGAAAAATGCTTTTTACCTGTTGGCGCTGGTCTTTACGATTATTACGATTTCTTTGGCGGTTTATCCGCGTGAATGTTTAGAAGCGGCCAAAGAGGGATTGCGGATCTTTAGCCAGATCGTTTTTCCTTCCCTTTTTCCTTTCTTTGTGCTGACAGAGGTAATGTTGGGCTTAGGGGTTGTCCATTTTATCGGTGTATTTCTGGAGCCTTTAATGCGGCCGGTTTTTAATGTGCCCGGGGTAGGGGCGTTTGCCCTTTCGATGGGTCTGGCCGCCGGCTATCCGATGGATGCGGTGATCACCGCGAAGTTCCGCCGGATGAAGATGTGCAGCCGGATTGAAGGAGAAAGGTTGCTGGCTTTTACCAATACCGCCGATCCGCTTTTCATGTTTGGCGCGGTTGCCGTCGGCATGTTTGGCCGCACCGAACTCGGAGCAACGATCGCGGTTGCGCATTACCTCTCAGCCTTTTCGGTCGGCTTTCTTTATCGCTTTTATGGATCAAAAGTAAAAGAGCAACCGTCTCCGGAGGCGGAACACTTTGGACAGGAAGACGGGAATATTTTCCGACGGGCGATCCGGGAGATGCGCCGGGCCCATCAGGAAGATAACCGGCCTTTGGGCCGGTTGGCCAGCGATGCCGTTAACGAGTCGATCACTACGCTGCTCATGATCGGTGGTTTTATCATTGTCTTTTCGGTATTGAGCCGCATTATGGAAGAGATCGGTCTGATGAGTTTGATCCTCCCTGGATTGAAAGGACTGCTCAGAATTTTCGGCTTGGACCCGGCCTTGGGAGTAGCTGTGATTAAGGGTTTTTTCGAGATTGACCTCGGAACGGTGGCGGCGGCGCAGGCGATGGCGCCACTCGGGCAACGGTTGGTGGTCGCCTCCGCCATCATTGCCTGGAGCGGGTTATCTGTGCATGGCCAGGTAATCAGTGTGATCCATGAGACGGATATCCGGATTACACCTTACCTGGTGGCGCGGGTCCTCCATGCTTTCCTCGGTGGTTTCTATACTTATCTTTTACTTGGTACGCTCCGGGTGGTGGGAACAGTGACTACCGCTCCCGTTTACCAGTCAACAGGAGTGTTACAACGGTGGTACCTCTCCCTGACCCAACTCCTAATCATTATCGGGATCTTGATCGGAGCCGCCCTTCTTTTCCACTTTCTTTCAAAGTTCCGGCTGGTAGTGGTGGATGAAGCGCCTCGAAAAGGGAGGAAGGGGACCAATCGTAAGCCGATGTTCAGTTAAGAGTAAAAAGCTTATACCGTAATCTCTGCCGCGGCCGCATGGCTATAAGGAAACACCATGCAAAACTAGTGTTTTTTCTGGTAAAACTGAGTAATAAAGGTATTTTATGATGCTCCTAAAGGGAGCATTTTTATTTTGCCTGCTTACGGCAGGTTGATACCGGGCAAACAGTGGCCGGATTGTAGTTGATTTCCATGTTTATTAACACCAAAAGCGCCAACGGAAAACTAGTTTTATGAGGTTGAGCTTGGGAAAGATTAAAGGGTGAAAGGAGGTGTTACATATGGGAGCCGGACAGAGAAGTAATACCTTAATGGTAAAAGAAGCTGCGCAGGCGATGGAGAAATTCAAGTATGAAGTGGCCAATGAGTTGAACATTAATACCCAACCGATTCAAGGCGATTACTGGGGGTACATGACTGCCCGTGATTGCGGAGCCGTGGGTGGACATATGGTGAGGAAGATGATTGAAGCCGCCCAGCGCTCCTTGGCCGATCAAGCCGCTTTCCAGGCTTCTTCTGCTTTCCAGCAGACTGTGAACCAACCCGTGACTGGTCAGAATCCGGGTGGGCCGTCGGTGTTAAGTTCTATTCCAGGCTTTACTCAACCTCAGTAGTGGTTAAAGGAAACGGAGGCTTTGGCCTCCGTTTTTTACTTTTCCGGATTGTACAGGGCATATGCGACTTTTATCTTTCATGGTTCTAAAGTTGCCGCCTTTAAAAGGAGAGCGGTTGCGGAGAGGTAAAAATAAAGGGCGGAAAAGACCAGGCCGGAGTCGTTGAGGAGGAGTCCGGCCAAGCCACCGCTGAGCGCAACGGATAAAGGAAGATGGGCAAAGTGCTTTTTCCGGTGGAGATAGGTGACCAACAAAGTTATTAAACTGGAAGCAAAGAGCAGTGCCCATTTGGAAGAGAGGAGACGCAGATTTACTTGGAGTTTACGGAGGACGACTTCCGTCACGGCGCTCGGGCCCCGGGCACGTAGGTTCTTAAGGAGCAGGCCAAAATGTGTTTGATGCTCAAGGTCGCCGCGGAGATAATCAAAACCCAAAAAGAGCAAAGCAAAGAGTGTCAGGTAAAACAGATAACGGGGAAGTTGGTGTGCCGGGCGGCTTGATTTCCGCCCGGCGAAGGAAAGCGTGAGGGTGCATGCCACTGCGGAAAGAGCGGCACCAAAATTCGCCCCGGTAAACGGTGTGGCGAGGAGCAAAGCGCTGCCAAGGTAAGCCGCAAAAAAGAACCGGGTACGAAAACGGCTTTTGGCAGGAGACTGTAAAACCAAAAGGGCGGCCAGGGCGCCGAGGAAAAGGCCGGCCCCTTCATTACCCAGGCCATAATAGCGGGCGCCGGCCATCGGGTCATAACCGAAGATGGAGTTTTGGACCAGATGGTTGCCGGTCAAAAGGTCGGCAAGGATAATTAATGCCATTGTTGAAAAGGGCAACTCTAAGGGGAAAACCTCGAATTTGGTCCCCAATTTCCGGCACAGAAGGGTGAAGAAAGCGGCCGACCCCACGCTGATCGTTAGAAAGACCAACAAGGAGTCAGCAGGGAACAGAGCGGTTAGATGGAGACTGAGCGGTAAAATGGAAAGGAAATACATGCTGTCATACCACCAAGGATAGGTGGCGGCGGAAGCGGGAAGCTCCAATTTGGGCAAGATGAGATAAAGAGCCAAAAGGAGCGGAAGGGCAAGCGCGGTAAAGTTAAGAAAGAGCGGGATGGTCTGCCGGCGGAAAAGAGAGGTCCGGACGAGACGCTGGTTGATCCGGAGAAGGGCTTCGAGGTTACCCGTTGCTGTGCAGGTAATGGGCCGGCCACTGACATACGCCGGAATATTGACTCCGAAGAACTGGAGAATGGTTGGTGCAAGGTCAAGATTGGCAACCAAACCAGGGTGGCGTGTGGTGGGTGAAGTCAGAAAGCCGGGCTTCATCCCCTTTCCCCAAAAAAGCAAGGGCGTAAGTGTATTGCCGGTTTTCAGGGCAGCGGAGGAGGGTGTAGGAGAGACGAGGATTAACAATTCTTCTTCCCAGTCGGGAACCAGCCACAGTTCCTGAAGAAACTGCTCCAGCCGCGAAAATAGACGTTGCTTCTCGGTACTTACCTGTTGGTCAAAGAGATACGGTTTTAACGCCTCCAAGCGGGAAAAATCCCCTAATTCCAGGATGATCAGATCAGACTCCGTCCGCAGTTCGCAGTATTTTTTAAAAAGATACCGGTAATTGGACTCCCAGGGAATGAGACCGTTGCTCCGTTGTAAAGTTTGCGGACCGATATCGCCCCGCTCAACAAGACCGGCGGGGTCCGCCGCCAGCCAAGGTGCAAACCTGGCATACGGAGTGTAAATATTCCCGGCGGACGGGGGCGCCGGGTCGGCGTTGCCAAGCACGGCGCTAGAAAAATTGTTCTCTTTTAAAGTAGAGCCTAAAAGGGTGGGAAGGGCGGTACGTGAGGCGGAGTAGTTCAATCGTAAGGCCTCGGCAATTTGGGGAATGAAGACGGCAGCTTGGGAAGAACTCTCCCCGCTGAGTTGTCGATAAAGTTCGCCGCCGTTAATTCCCATCCATTCCTCCTCAAAATTTAAGGCCAGTCCCCCGGGGCGATCACTCAAGGCCGGCGCGCCGGCGGCGATCGTGGCATGTGTGTTCCCGGGGGTACGGGCGCCTGCCGTATTTGTGGTCATTAAGGCGAGAGCGCTGCTTCTAATCATTTCCGCGCAAAAAGGACCGGCCAGGGTATGCAGATCCTCCAGAGAGAGCCGGTCGATGAGCAGGATCGTAATTTTCGCCGGTTGCCCCGCACACGGTGAAATGCTCATTATTTCCAAGAGAAAAAGGAACACGGTCAGTTTGAACAAGCGGCGCATGAAGAGACCTCGTCGACGTATTTGAGTACTAGTTCAGTTTTCCCCCGGATGTGCTGAATGATTCCCCGTAGGAGCTGAAGATGATACCGGTAATGATCAGCACCCCGCCGATGAGTAAACGGATCGTCAACGGTTCAAAGCCTAAACTGACCGCCAGCACCGTTGCAAAAGCCGGTTCGGTCGCCAGCATAATCGCGGTATGGACCGGGGAGGCATCACGCTGCGCATAGGATTGGGCGAGAAAAGCCAGGCCGGTTGCCATCAAACCAAGGTAAATCAGTGCATACCAGGTTGTCGCCGGAAAATTCACTTCCAGGTTTGACGCCGTGATGAGTGTACACCAGGCGGCCAGGGCGACAAAGGCAAACTGGATGACACTGATCGTTGACGGGTCACAGCGGGTGAGGGCTTGTCCAGTCGCATTGATATGCAGGGCAAAGAAGATGGCACAGGCCAGGGTGAGCAGATCCCCATATCCGAAGGTAAAGGATGCCCCGGACCAGGTAATCAGGATTAATCCGGTGGTCGCGGCAAGCACCCCGGTTATTGAATTCCGGGAGAGCCTTTTCCGCCGGAAAAGCGCTTCGAAAATAGCCACCAGGACGGCATTGGTCCCGGTAATCAATGCGGAGACGGAGGGCGAAGTGAATTTAAGGCCATAAGTCTGAGTTGTAAAGGCGATAAAGAGGAGTAGACCCAAGCCGATCCCGGGAAGCAACGAGGCGCGCCAATGGCGCCGCACGGTGCGGTACTTGGCGAGGAAAACAAGGATAAAGGCCAGAGTGAAACGGTAGGCGATGACCTGCATCGGATGAAGGACGGCTAAAGATTGTTTGACGATAATAAAAGTACCACCCCAAATGAGAGCGATCAGGATGAGCAGGATGTTGGCGCGGGAAAAATGTCTGGACATTGTCTGCATACTCCTTTGTCTTCGATAATAGGCAATAGTGGAAATCATAAGATCAATTTTAACATATCGGTCTGCGAAAACAAAGCAGACAGGCTTTTTGAACCGGAAAAAATACTTTCCTAACAGTTCACCGGGGAACACTGCTTCATAAGATGGCGGTAGAAGGAAGAGGTTTATCCAAGCTCTTCCCTGAAGGGGGTGAAGCGGTGTTCGTCAAGAAGCAAGAATTGGTGTTCGATACCGAACGGCTTAAAGTGTTGAGGGTCATTGGGGAAAAAGTCGCCCAGGTTGTGCTCGAAAGCGAAACCCCAATCGATGCGATTAAAATTGATAAGATCGAGGCTAAACTCGGCCCCTTTGAGGACCATGTATTTGATAACAAAGTCGTTAAGCAAGGGGTCATCCATAAACAAGTCTTTTATGTAGACCACGATAATTATGTCCGGCATATCCACGAAGATCTCCCTTATATGCTAACGGTTGAAATCCCGGGCGTCAAAGCCTCGGATTATGTTGAAATCCAAAACCATTTGGTGGATATTGACATCGACTACCACCTCGAGCCCTGCCGGAAGCACCACGACGATGGGCCCAAGGCGATTCTCAAGCAGAAGGTGGTCGCCCATATTTTGGTGAAAGCCGCCGAATGGGCGCAGGTTGATGTGGTCACCAATGTCCAGCTCTTCCCCAAAATAAACTCGATGCAGCGGATTAAGTGTTTTCCGAAGGTAAAACCACCGGTTAACACGGTAACTCGCATCTTATAACGAACGCTGGTGGCTTTGGTCAAATGGAGCAGGGCAAAGAGATGGTCTTTGCCCTGCTCCTCATTTTTTTGCCTTTCTTTACTTTACATGCGCTGAAAAGTGTGTATAATACTGATCGGAGATGCGGAAAAAGAATAACTGGTCCAATATTTCCTAATTTTATTTCACGAAAAAACAGATCACAACTGTTGACACCGGGAATAAAATGTTGTATTATAAAAAGGCATTGTTTTTTGGGCCATTAGCTCAGGTGGCAGAGCACCTGACTTTTAATCAGGGTGTCCGGCGTTCGAGTCGCCGATGGCCCACCATGTGGTCCCATCGTCTAGGGGTTAGGACACCGCCCTTTCACGGCGGCGGCAGGGGTTCAAATCCCCTTGGGACTACCAAATAAAAAAATTCAAACTGCCGGATTTCCCGGCCGTTTTTCTGAAATGATTCCCTGATAAATTACCCTTTCATTTTTTCAAAAAACTTGGTATAATATAAAGACCAAGGTATGAAAGGTCGCGTGGCTCAGTTGGTTAGAGCGCTGCGTTCACATCGCAGAGGTCACTGGTTCGAATCCAGTCGCGACCACCAATCTGCGAGGAGCCGTAGTGTAGTGGTTTAACATGCCAGCCTGTCACGCTGGAGATCGCGGGTTCGAGTCCCGTCGGCTCCGCCATATTTGAATAAACAACGTGCCAAGGTAGCTCAGTAGGTAGAGCAGGGGACTGAAAATCCCCGTGTCGGCGGTTCGATTCCGTCCCTTGGCACCATTTTTTTTGCCAGAAAAGCCTCCACCAGGAGGCTTTATTTTTCCAAATAGCAACTCTGCGGTAAGAAGCGAAAAAAGCGGGGAAGATTGGCAATACGAAAGATCACATTAGCCGGTTCCACAAGGCCGCTGGTCAAATACGAACGAACAAAGCCGGGTCGGTCCGAACTTTACGGTGAATTTACAAAGATGATCTTGTGAAAAAAGTAACAATCAGTTACAATAACATTGTGAAAATAATCACAAGGAGACAAGCGGATGGAAGAAGGATTGGTTGTAATTCCTAAAGCGACGGTTTCCCGGCTTCCCCTGTATTTGCAGGCGTTGACGGAGTATGACCACTTGGGAATTACTTTGGTTTCTTCGGAAGAGATTGCGCAGAAGCTCGGGATCACCTCAAGTCAACTGCGAAAGGACCTCTCATATTTCGGTGGGCTTGGGATCCGGGGAGCAGGTTATGATGTCGCTTGTTTACTTGGCAGAATCAAAGAGATCCTGGGGATGCAAAAGAAACGGCGCTTGGCGATTATCGGGGCCGGGAAATTGGGGACGGCACTAGCCGGTTACCGCGGGTTGCAACAGCATGGGCTGGAAGTAAAAGCGCTGTTTGAGATCGACAAAGGAAAGATTGGAACGGCGATCGCCGGTGTCCCGGTCTATCCATTGGCGGAACTTCACGCCCAAACCGCCAGGCTTGGCTTGGAGATTGCGGTTTTGACCGTCCCGGCGGCGGCCGCGCAAAAAGTGGCGGATTTGGTGGTTGAAGCGGGATTTAAAGCCATTTGGAACTTTGCACCAATCCGCTTGGAGGTACCGGAGAATATCATTGTCCAATATGAAGATTTAGTCGCAGGAGTCTTAACACTGGTCCATCATTTATCAAGGAAACTTGGGTGAGAGCGTAATTTTTTTTCGCAAAGCATGTGAAAGTATTCACAAAGGGCCAAGGAGGGGTTTTGATGAAAACACTCTCGGTCTGTGTCGGCAGTTCTTGTCACCTGAAAGGTGCTTATGAGGTAATCAGAGAGTTGCAAAGATTACTCCAAGAATACCAACTGCAAGAACAGGTCGAGCTGAAGGCAACCTTTTGTTTGGGCCAGTGTCAATCGGGAGTTACCGTCGCGCTCGATGGAGTGCTTTACACCTCAATCACCAAAGACAATGTGGGGAAGTTTTTTCGGCAGTGGATCTTGGCCGATTGATCCCGGAGCGGAAGGGGGAAAAGTGATGGGAATTATCACAACGATCGAAGCCAGTTGTCGCGATTGTTATAAATGCGTTCGCCACTGCCCGGTGAAAGCGATTAAGGTCACGGCCGGACACGCGGAAGTCATCGAAGAGCGCTGCATCGCTGACGGGTGGTGTGTGATGGTCTGCCCGCAACAGGCGAAACGGGCGGTGGACGGTAAAGCGCAGGTCCGAAAGATGCTTGACGATGGTGAGCAAATTGCCGTCAGTTTAGCCCCTTCCTTTGTGGCGACCGAAGAATTCGCCAGCCCGGAACAGTTGGTGAGTGCTTTACGGGCCTTCGGTTTCACCTATGTGACTGAAACTGCCGAAGGAGCGGAACTGGTGGCGCAGGAGCATTTACGGTTGCTCAATGACGGGCAGCCGTTGATTACCAGTTGTTGCCCGGCGGTGGTGAATTTAATCGAGATTTATTATCCCCATTTAATCAAGTATTTGGCACCGGTAGTCTCCCCGATGGTTGCCCATGGGAAGCTGCTGAAAGCAAAATACGGCCCTGAGGTGAAAGTCGTCTTTGTCGGACCCTGCCTGGGGAAGAAGGCAGAGTACTGGCGGGCGGAGCACCGCGGGGTCATTGATGCTGTTTTAACCTTTACCGAGTTAAGCGAGCTGTTGGCAGAGGTGGAGGTTGATTCTTCAAGCCTACAACCGGGCGTTTTTGACCGGGTGGGTGGACAAGCCCGCATTTTCCCGGCCCCCGGCGGACTGGCCAAAACGGCGCGCTTGAGTACCGATCTCTTGGCGGAGGAGATCTTAACCGTCGACGGGCTGGATGAGATTACTGCGTTTTTGCGGGAGTTTGACCAGGTTAAAAACAGTTTGCGCCTGGTTGAGCTCTTGGCCTGCCGGGGCGGATGCCTGATGGGGCCCGGATTAAAGAGTGGACTTAGTCTTTACGCCCGGCGGGAACGCCTGCTCCGTTACACCCAATCCGGGGTCAATGCCCAACAGCAAGACCGGTCACCAGGAGAAGCGGGTAAAGAAGCGGGTTTGGACCGGAGCAAGCTCTTCACGCTTTACACCAAGCGCCAGGTTCATTCCCCGGCGCCAAGCGAGGAAGCAATCAGGCAGGTGTTGGCCAAGACCGGGAAGTTCAGTCCGGACGACGAGCTGAACTGCGGTGCCTGCGGCTATAACTCATGCCGGGAGAAAGCACGAGCCGTCCTGGAGGGGATGGCGGAGACCGAAATGTGCATTCCGTATATGCGGGCGAAAGCCGAGTCGCGGGCCAATCTGATCTGCAGCAATACACCGAACGCGATCATTGTCGTGGACCGCGAATTACGGATCATTGAGGTCAATCCGGCGGCCGAAAAGAAATTTCAGTGCCGCCAGGAGCAGGTGGCCGGGCAAAATCTCCAGGTGTTGATCGATCCAGCCCCGTTTGTAAAGGCGCTCGAGACAAAGCAGTTGGTCACCGGCGAGGTCGGTTACCCGGCTTATGCGATCTATACCTGGCAAGCAGTCTTCTATGTTGAGCCGGAGGACGTGATCATCGGGATCTTTGTTGATATTACGCGGGAAAAAGAGCAACGCGACAAGCTGACTTTGGTGCGGGGGGAGACGCTCACGAAAGCACAGGAAGTGATTGACAAGCAGATGCGCGTCGCCCAGGAGATTGCCGGGTTGCTGGGAGAGACGACCGCGGAAACAAAAGTCCTACTCACGAAGCTGATTAAGTTAATAAAGAATGAGGACGGGAATGCCCAATGAAGATCTATATCGACCTGGAGTGGGCCGGTCTGGCGAAATATGCCGAGGAACTCTGCGGGGACAATGTCGAGGTGGTACGCACCCCCGATTTTGTCGTTGCCGTGTTGGCCGACGGTCTGGGGAGCGGCGTGAAGGCCAATATCCTCTCCAAGATGACGGCGAAGATTATTACCACCATGTTCAAAAACGGCGCCGCCCTTGAAGAGGTGGTCGAGACCGTCTCCCAGACCCTTCCGGTCTGCCAAAAACGGGATCTGGCCTATTCCACTTTTACCATCATTCAGGTTACGGTCAATGGCGAGGTTTACGTCGCCGAATTTGACAATCCCACGCTCTTTTTCCTGCGGGAGGGGGAGATCATCCCGCTTCCTTGGCACGAGATTGAGATCTGCGGCCGCCGGATTAAAGAATGCCGGTTCCAGGCCGTCCCGGGTGACGTCATGGTGACCGTCTCCGACGGGGTGATCCATGCCGGGATCGGCGGGGTATTGAACCTCGGCTGGCAGTGGAGTGATGTCGCCGACTACCTTAAAAAACTGGTTAAAAAGAATCCGGATGCCCGGAGTTTAAGCCAGCAGATCATCGCAGCCTGCGAGCAACTTTATGCCTGCCGGCCGGGTGACGACACAACCGCATTAGTACTGAAGATCAGGACGCCGCGGACTTTAACGGTAGCGGTTGGTCCGCCGCAGAACCGGGAAGACGACCGGAGGATCGTCCAGCTGCTCAAGGAAGAGGATGGGAAAAAAGTGGTCTGCGGCGGGACGACCGGCTCGATCCTTGCCCGGGAACTGGGGACAGAGATCAAAGTCGATTTAAAGGAATTGGATCCCGAGGTTCCACCGTACGGAAAACTGCGGGGGATTGATCTGGTGACCGAAGGGATTATCACCCTGAGTAAGACCCTTGAGTTGTTGAAAAATCCGGAAACCCAGCCTGTTGAGAAAAACAGCAAGAAGAAGAAGAATGCCGTAACCCTGCTCTCACAGTATTTACTGGAAAGCGACCGGATTAAATTCTTGGTGGGAAGAGCGATTAACCCGGCCCACCAGAATCCGGATTTACCATTAAATATGGCGCTGAAAATGCAAGTGGTGAAAGAGATCGCCGAAAACCTGGAACAGCGGGGGAAACAGGTCGAATTACTTTACTTTTAACCGCGACGGTTTCTTTCAGACCGGTCGATTGCAAGACAGTTAGCTTGATGAGCAAAACAATTACATTGATGAAAGGGGACGCAACGGATGAAACAAGAGTTAGCAATGGCGATGCCCGGGGAGAAACAATCCTCTACCTACCAGCGGAAATTTGAAAAAGTAAACGAGGTGATTAACCGGCTGGGGCGCTCCAGATCGGCCCTGATCCCGATCCTTCAGGAAGTACAGGAAGAGTACCGTTATTTACCGGAAGAGATCCTGACCTATATTGCGACGGCTTTGGATCTTTCACCGGCGAGCGTCTTTGGGGTGGCCACATTTTATGCCCAGTTCTCGTTGGAACCGAAGGGCAAATATGTGATCAAGATCTGTGACGGGACGGCCTGCCATGTCCGGGGTTCTGATCCGGTGCGGGAAGCTGTGCTGAAGCGGTTCAATCTGGCCGGGAAAAAGAAGACAACCGATGACCTGCGGTTTACCGTGGAAACAGTCTCCTGTCTGGGGGCTTGCGGATTGGCACCGGTTGTGATGATTAATGATAAGATTTACGGGCAAATGACCCCGGAGGCGATCAATTTGATCATAGACGAGATCATGAAGGAGGAAGCGAAAGATGAATAGTCCAGCCTTAGACCAGCTTAAACAGTGGCAGCAACAATGGCAGCAGGCTTTTCAGAAAGAAAAAGCAAGGATTCTTGTTTGTGCCGGGACCGGGTGCGTGGCGAACGGTTCCTTACAGGTTTATCAGGCTTTAAAGCAGGAAGTAGAGGCCCGGGGCGTGTTTGTTACCGTTGATTTGATTTTGGAAGCGGAAAAAACCGGCGTGACCGTTGTGACCAGCGGTTGCCACGGGTTCTGCGAAAAAGGTCCTCTCGTCCGGCTCGAGCCCTCCGGCGTGCTTTATACCAAAGTAAAGCCGGAAGATGCGGCGGAGATTGTTGAGGCCTTATTGAGCGGCGGGCAACCGGTCGAACGCCTCTTGTACCGGCATCCGGTGACCGGCGAAGTCTTTGCCCAGGAGAACCAGATTCCGTTTTACCGTTACCAGAAAAGAACCTCACTGCAGCATTGCGGCGTGATTGCGCCGGATGATATCCGCGAATACATTGCGGACGGTGGTTACCAGGCCTTAATCCGCGCCGTGACGACGATGACCCCGGCGGAAGTTTGTAAGGAAGTTACCGATTCCGGGCTGCGGGGGCGGGGTGGCGGCGGTTTCCCGACCGGGCGGAAGTGGGAATTAACCCGGATCGAAGAGAGCCCGAAGAAATATGTCATCTGTAACGGCGATGAAGGAGACCCCGGTGCTTTCATGGACCGGAGCCTGTTGGAAGGCGATCCGCACCTTATCCTGGAAGGGATGATGATTGCCGGTTACGCGATCGGGGCGGATGAAGGTTATATCTATGTGCGGGCGGAGTACCCGTTGGCCGTGCAACGGCTGAAAACCGCGATTGCCGCCGCGCGGGAGTTCGGACTGCTCGGTCAGGATATTTTAGGAACCGGTTTTAATTTCGAGATCCATATCAAAGAAGGGGCCGGAGCGTTTGTCTGCGGTGAGGAAACCGCCTTAATCGCTTCGATCGAAGGGAAACGCGGGATGCCCAGTCCGAAACCGCCCTACCCGGCCCAGTGCGGCCTCTGGGGAAAACCGACTGTCATCAATAATGTGGAGACTCTAGGCAATGTCCCCCTGATTATCCAGCATGGCGCGGACTGGTTCCGGCAGTTTGGCACGGAAAAGAGTCCGGGGACCAAGACATTTGCCCTCACCGGCCAGGTGGCGAATACCGGGCTGATTGAAGTTCCGATGGGTATTACCCTGCGCGAAGTGGTTTTTGAGATTGGCGGCGGGATCCGCGGCGGGAAAAAGTTCAAAGCGGTCCAGATCGGCGGTCCTTCGGGCGGGTGTTTGACCGAAGAACATCTTGACTTAAAACTCGATTATGATTCGTTGCTCTCGGCCGGTGCGATGATTGGCTCCGGCGGGCTGGTCGTGATGAATGAGGACACCTGTATGGTGGAGGTCGCCCGGTTCTTTATGAATTTTACCCAGAATGAATCCTGCGGCAAATGCGTGCCCTGCCGGGAAGGGACCAAGCGGATGCTCGAAATTCTCCAACGCGCGGTCGACGGGCAAGGACGGCCGGAAGATGTTGAGCTTCTGCAGGATTTGGCGGAAGCGGTGCGTGACGGGTCGCTCTGCGGTTTGGGGAAAACAGCGCCGAATCCGGTGCTGACGATGCTGAAGTACTTTAAAGACGAGTATATCGCCCACGTAGTGGATAAGAAGTGTCCGGCCGGGGTTTGTTCCGCCCTCAAAGGGTACGCGATCGACCCGGAAAAATGTAAAGGTTGTAGCAAATGCGCAAGGTCCTGTCCGGTACAAGCGATTAGCGGCGAGATCAAAAAACCGTTTACAATCGATCAGGAAAAGTGTATCAAATGTGGAGCTTGCGTTAGCACATGTCCGTTTAAGGCAATTAAGGAGGGATAAGGATGACAGAAAAAAATACAGTGCTGATCGATGGTCAGGTCGTGCCGCTGAACGGGGAGAAGAGCATCCTGGAGTTGACGCGGAAGATTGGGATTGAGCTCCCGACCTTCTGTTACCATTCGGAACTTAGTCTGTACGGCGCTTGCCGGATGTGTGTGGTTGAGATCGAGGGGCGCGGGATTATGGCGTCCTGTTCCACCCCGCCGGCGCCCGGCATGAAAATTTTGACCAACAGCCCGCGGGTGCAAAGGGTCCGCCGGACCGTCCTCGAGTTATTACTGGCCAATCACGACCGTGAATGTACAACCTGCGACCGGAACGGGACTTGTAAGCTTCAGGAACTGGCGAACCGCTTCGGGGTGAAGAAGATCCGCTTTGGCGAGCGGGATCTGAAGCTGCCCTTGGATACTTCCAGCCCTTCTCTGGTCAGGGATCCGAACAAGTGTATTCTCTGCGGTGACTGTGTCCGGATGTGCTCTGAAGTACAGGGGATCGGTGTCCTCGACTTCAACGGGCGTGGTTCCAGTGCGCAGGTGACGCCTGCTTTCCATAAAGCACTGGCCGAAGTCGACTGCGTGAACTGTGGACAGTGCAGTGCCGTCTGCCCAACCGCGGCGATTGTCGTGAAGGATGAGACGGACCAGGCCTGGGCGGCACTGAACAACCCGGCGAAACTGGTCGTCGCGCAGGTGGCGCCGGCCGTCCGGGTGGCCTTGGGCGAAGAGTTCGGTTTGCCCGCCGGGGAACTGGTAACGGGGAAGGTCGTTGCCGCCCTGAAGCGGCTCGGGTTTGACAAAGTGTTCGACACCTCGCTGGCCGCCGACTTAACAGTGATTGAGGAGACAAACGAGTTCATCGGCCGGTTAAAGAAGGGTGAAAGATTACCCCAATTCACCTCCTGTTGCCCGGGTTGGGTGAAGTATGCCGAGCATAATGAGGCCGAATATGTAAAGAACCTTTCTTCCTGCCGTTCACCGCAGCAGATGTTCGGTTCACTGGTGAAGAAACACTGGGCGCCCGAACTGGGGAAAAAACCCGCGGAGATCTTTGTAGTTTCGATTATGCCATGTACCGCGAAGAAATATGAAGCCCGCCTCCCGCAGTTCACTACGGACGGGGTGCCGGATGTCGATCTGGTCCTCACCACCCAGGAACTGGCGCGGATGATCCGGGAAGCCGGCTTGCGCTTTGACCAGTTGGAGGTGGAGTCCTTTGACACGCCGTTCGGCTTCACTACGGGCGCCGGCGTGATCTTCGGCGCCACCGGCGGGGTGGCGGAAGCCGTGCTCCGGGCGGCCCATGAGTTGGTCACCGGCGAGCCGATTGAGCAGGTTAACTTCACTGCCGTCCGAGGGTTTGAGCACCGGAAGGAAGCGACGGTTGAGATTGCCGGGCAGCAGTTGAAGGTGGCGGTTGTGCACGGGCTGGGGAACGCGAAAGCCCTCCTCAAAGATCTGAAGGAAGGGAAGGTCCATTACGATCTCATTGAAGTAATGGCGTGCCCCGGTGGTTGTATCGGCGGCGCCGGCCAACCGATTGCCACCAACCCGGAGACAAAGAAAGAACGGGCGAAGGGGATTTATAATGCGGATAAGCTTTCACAGATCCGCAAGGCTCAGGACAACCCGGTGGTGGCGAAGTTTTACGAGCGGTGGCTGGAAAAACCGAACAGCCATGTGGCGCATGAAGCTTTGCATACCGCTTACGTGAACCGGAGCCGGATCAACGGCGAGCAGATCCAGCTTTTGACCAGTAAACAGAAGGAGCAGGCAGACGTGGCCGTTTGTGTCGGGACCTGCTGTTACTTGAAAGGTTCATATGATACGCTGAAGAAATTTATGCAACAGGCTGAAGCAGCTAAGGTCACGGAGAAGATCAATCTCTATGCGACCTTCTGTCTGGAGGGTTGTGAACAAAGCCCGGCGATTAAGATAAACAATAAGATCATTAATGGCGTGACACCGGACAAAGCGGAAAAGGTATTTAAAGAAAAGATCCTCCCGGAACTGGAATAAGGATTACACCTTGCCGGAAAAGGCCTCTTCTTTGATGAAGAGGCCTTTTTCAGTTTTGATATTCTGTAAAGAAAGTTAGCGCGAAAAGGGAATAGAAGGGATGATGCCGAATAATAAACGGCAGATTACGGGAAAGGATGAGCTTGGGATTATGGTTGAATTGCGAAAAGCAAAAGTAGCAGATGTCGAGAACATCCATGCTTTAATAAATCATTATGCCCAGCGCGGGTTAATGCTGCCCCGTTCGCGGAGCATGCTCTACCAGTTTCTGCGGGAATTTACGGTTGCCGAGGAAGACGGCGTTTTTTTGGGGGTTGGCGGTCTCCATATTATCTGGGAGGATTTGGCGGAGATCCGGGCGTTGGCGCTGGCCGAACATGCCGTCCGAAAAGGAATCGGCCGCCAATTAGTGGGCAAACTGATTGAAGAAGCAAAACAATTGGGGATTCCCCAGGTGTTTGTCCTTACTTATCAACCGGGATTCTTCAAAAAATGCGGTTTTCATGAGATCCCGAAAGAAAAACTGTCGACCAAGGTCTGGAAAGAGTGTATCGATTGTCCGAAGTTCCCGAATTGTGACGAGACGGCGTTAATTATTGAAACCGGTGGTACTGATTGAATAAGTTCTCCAGTAATGGATAATTCTCTTAGGGATCAAAGTTGAGGAGTAAACCAGATGCAGGAGCAGACGGGGATTACGTTTCGCGGTTTAATTTTGGATGATTTCCAAAAAGAGGCAATTGATTATTTATTGGAAGGTTTTTCGGTTCTCGTCTCCGCGCCTACCGGTGTGGGGAAGACCTTGATTGCCGATTATTTAATTGCCCATGCCATTAGCCAGAACAAAAGGGTTATTTACACCGCGCCGATTAAAGCGCTTTCCAACCAGAAGTATAAAGAGTTCAAGGAGTGGTATGGGGAGGAGAAGGTCGGAATTATCACCGGCGATGTTGTGATCAATGCGGAAGCCCAAGTGACCATTATGACCACGGAGATCTTCCGCAATATGCTCCAGCAGGAGAAAGAGGAGCTGAACGACCTTTCGCATGTGATCTTCGATGAGATCCATTACCTCTCCGATGAAAGCCGGGGAACGGTCTGGGAAGAATCGATTATTTTTATGCCTCCCCAGATCCGTTTATTGGGGCTGTCAGCGACGATTCCAAATGCGGGCGAGTTGGCGGAATGGATTGCGGAGATCAAGGGACACCAGGTCAAAGTGGTGCAAAAGACGGACCGGATTGTCCCCTTGGCCCATTTTGTGTACAACCCGTTGACCGGGGTGACGACCCTCCCGCAACTCCGGAAAGCCTGGGAGAAAAAGCTCCAGGCGGAGGCGAGGGGAGCGCCGGTGCGGGGACGGAACAAGGCGCTTTGTACGCATATTGATCTAATCCGCGAGATCCGCAAGCGGAACGGACTGCCCTGCCTCTATTTTGTCTTTAGCCGGCAGCAATGCGAATTAAAAGCCCTCGAATTAGGGGAACGCTTCAACTTTTTGGCCGCCAAAGAACGGGCGGTGGTTGAGGAAGTCGTCGAAGAGGTCAGTGCCAAATATGGACTCGAAAGCTGGCCGACCCTTTACCGCTTGAAACAGCTTTTCCTGAAGGGAATCGCCTTTCATCACGCCGGACTCTTACCGGCGCTGAAAGAACTGGTGGAGATCCTTTTTGCGAAAAATTTGATCAAAGTGATGTATGCCACGGAGACCTTCGCGGTGGGGATCAATTATCCGGTGCGGAGCGTCTGTTTTGATGCCCCGACGAAATGGGACGGGGTTTCGTTCCGCCCGCTCACTACTTTGGAGTATTTCCAGATGGCGGGCCGGGCCGGGCGCCGGGGGATTGACGAGCAAGGTTTTGTTTACATTTTAGCGGATCTCGACCGCTACCAACTCTCCGAATTCCCCAGTACGAATGTTAATGATATTGAGGAGTTGGCCAGCAGGTTTAATTTAAGCTACAATTCAGTGCTTAACCTTTACAAGAATCACCAGCGGCCGCAGATCTCGGTGATTTTAAACCAAAACTTCGCCACTTTCCAGGCCCGAAAGGATAAAATCCGTCTCGAACAACGCCTTGCGCAACTCAGAACGAAGACCGGAAAGCTCCGTGAAGTGCTCTGTGAGGATTGGGGCGATTTGTCTTGTCCCCACGCCAGGTCATTGGCGCAGAAACGTTTGCGCAAAAAAGAACGGCGGCTCAGGTTCATCAAAGGGCGGATTGCCCGGGCCGCGACCGCCCGGGAGATCGAGGAGATCAAATCGGCGCTCGCTCAAGCCAGGCCGCGGCAATGCACACCGGAACAGCAAAGAAAATGCGCCCAAAGGGTAGAGTTTTACGAGAATATCTACCGGGAACAAACGGGACTGGAAGAAAGCCTCGCCACCATGAAAACAGCCGGCCGCTTTGAAGAGGACCTTACCGCCAAAACGGCGATCCTGGAAGAGCTGGACTACTTGAAGGATGGCCAATTGTTGCCCCGGGGGGAATTTGCGGCGCAGATTTATGCGCAGGAGCTTTTAATTACCGAATTTTATTTCGCCGGTTTCTTCCACGAATGGGATGAGGATCAGATCAACGCGGTAATTGTGGCAGTGGATTATGAACCGCGGAAAGGAGAAAAGCTCCCCAGCCCCAGTCTCCTCCCGTTTGACCAAAGGCCAATTAAGAAGATTATCCGGGATTTAATCTACCGGCACGGGGTTGACGACCGGGAGATTCAGTTTTTCCCAAGTTTATCCCCGTTGGCCTATCGTTGGAGTCAGGGGTGCGACTTTTTTGAATTACTTAATTATACCGATCTCCAGGAAGGCGACATTGTTTCGGCTTTCCGGCGCGGGATTGATCTTTTGCGCCAGATCCGGGCGGCCTGTTTGGTGGAAGATCCGATTCTGGCGGCAAAATTGAAGAATTGTATGAATAAGATCGACCGGGATCTGGTTGAAGTTACCCTCTGATTCAATTTCATAGTGTCCAGCTTATGATCGGCAGTTGGGTGGAGAATATTGACAAGTAATTGACAGTGAGAAGGATGAAAATGAAGCGCTTTTTATTCTTAAGGGTACTGCTGGTTGCCGGGGCGGTATTTCTGTTTTGTTTGAACTCCGGTCAACCGGCGGCAGCCGCCTGGAAGACAATCACCGGTGATGAAGTATTGCTCCGGGAAGGTGAGGAGATTGAGGGTGATGTCTGGGTGTTCAGCCGGGCGGTCGAGATTAAAGGAAGGATCAAAGGAGATCTCTTGATCGTTGCCGAGCAACTCAAAGTCAGCGGGCAAATAGATGGCGATCTTTTAGGGATTACCGCACAAACTGAGTTATCCGGGCGCGTCCTGGGCAATCTGCGTTTATTTTCATTGTTGACCAATCTGAACGGTGAAATCGCCGGCAATATCTCGGCGGCCGGGAATGAACTTTTCTTCGGACCCCAAGCGAAAACTTCTTCTTTGTTGGCCTGGTATACGCTGGCAAGGATTGCCGGGGAGGTCACGGAGGCGGCCCATATCAAGGGGACGGCCTTAGTCTTGCACGGAAAGGTCGGAGAAGATTTAAAGGCCGGCGGGAGCAGGGTAATGATTACCCAGGGTGCGCGGGTCGGCGGGGATCTGATCTACCGGCAGGGGATTACACCAGTGCTGCAGCCCGGTGCCCAGGTGGGTGGGAAGTTAAGAGAATTTATCCCGCTTTCTCCGGCTTTAACGGCTTTTCGCGGTCTCTGGTTTATCGGCGGGTTATTCCTCGGGGTCCTCTGGCTCTTAGTTTTCCCGTACCGCTGGATGGAGCTGATGGCGGTACGCCCCGCTTGGCGGCGGATCGTCGGTTTGGGACTGGGTGGCTCAATTTTATTGCCCTTCCTCGCATTCTTCACCTCGGCGCTGGTCATCGGGTTACCGCTGGGCATCTGCCTGCTGCTCCTCTTTCTGATCCTGGTGCTCTTCGGTGAGCTCCCCAGTTATCTCTTGGTTGGGAATCTCCTGTTTCGCACTTTCAGGAAAGAGCGGCAGCCACATCCCGTTCTCCTCTTTATCGCCGGTGGTTTTGTCCTGACCTTTTTGAAAATCCTTCCGTACATTGGTTACTTTTTCAGCTTGGCCGGGCGTATTGTTGGCAACGGACTACTCCTTGCTTATCTGTTTTATGGAAGAAAGCCGATGAACCCGGTAAAGATGAGTCTCCGGCCCGGCAGTTAGGGTGGAACGGCTGGCAACCAAAGGGGGACCAAAAAGCCTTAATAAGCTTCCGGCAGTCCGTCAATAATAGAGATATCGATGTAAAGAGCGGGCTTGTAGAGGAGGCGACTGGTGGGAATGGGACAGGTTACCAGCAAACGGCGGTGGGTTCTCTCCTTTTTGCTGGGTTTATTCTTGGTGAGTGTCATCCCTGGCTGGGCGGCCGGCGAACGGTGCGCTTGTCCGGATGAGATTGAACTGGCCATGGGGGCTGCAGGGGAGGATGTCGCCGAACTACAAAGGTTTTTGAAGAATGAAAACCTTTATTTTCATGAGATCTCAGGGGTCTTTGATGCCGAAACCAGGGAAGCGGTGAACAGTTTCCAAAGGAAAAACGGTTTGCCGGTCACCGGAAAGGTAGACCTGGCAACCTGGGGTGTGCTCGGCCAGCGCGCCGCTACTCCGGTGTTAACAACCCCGCCCCCTGGAGATCTCCGGATCATTGTCGATCTCAAATATTTAACCCTCACCGTATTAGTGGATAATCAGCCCTTTGCCAGTTTTCCGGTGGCGATTGGTAAACGGGAGACCCCCTCCCCGGTTGGCAATTGGAAATTAATCTCAAAGGGGGTCTGGAGCGGCGGATTTGGGACCCGCTGGTTGGGTTTGAATGTACCCTTTGGCACCTACGGTATTCATGGAACCAACAAACCTTGGTCGATTGGCCGGCTGGCGAGCCAAGGCTGTGTGCGCATGTTTAACAAGGATGTCGAGCAATTATACCACTGGGTGAAGATCGGGACGCCGGTTCATATCATTGGTGATCCGTTTATGGGCAGGCGGAGGCTGGTTAAAGGAGAAAAAGGGTCCGATGTGATGTTTTTGCAGAAACGCCTGAGGCAATTGGGTTATTATGACCAAAAGGCCGATGGTATCTACGGCTACGCAACCGAACAGGCGGTGAAAAAGTTCCAAGCCGAAAAACGGTTGCCGGTGACCGGACAGGTCGGATGGGCGGAATACCAAGCGTTGGGCCTGTTTTCTGAAGAATAGTTTTTAACCGACAAAACCTCCCATAACAGGGAGGTTTTTTTGTTGAGAAAAAAGGTATTCCCAGAATTGTACAGAATATAACAAGAAAAAAAAGAACAGGCGGAAACCTTACGGGTTGCCGTTTTGCCCATAGCAAACGTCAAGGGGGGATTGTGATGAAAGCGGTCTATATTAATCCGTTTTTAAATGCTGCTTATAATGTAATTAAAGATGTCGCAGGGTTGGAAGCGAGAAAAGGCGAACTGCGGTTGGAGTCTTCGCCGATTAAAGGGAATGAGGTTAATGTGGTGATTGGGGTGACCGGCGATCTGACCGGGCAGATCATCTTTTGCCTTACGGAGGAGACAGCCCTCGTGCTGGCTTCGAAGATGTTATTCGCCTTGGCGACCGATACTTTTGACGAACTGGCAAAAAGCGCGATCGGCGAGTTGGGGAATATGATCATAGGTAACGCCGTTACCGAATTGGCGGGAAAGGGATATATCTGTGATTTGACCCCCCCGGCTTTGTTTATTGGGAGAAATGTCACTGTTTCAACTGCGGCGGCACAATTCTTAGTGATTCCGTTTGAAATGGATATCGGCAAGCTAGATATCAATGTTGCCTTACAAGAGAGCGCGCCAGAAGATAGGGAGGAGTTTTAATGAAAGCAGTAAAAGTTGACAAGCTGGTTCCCGGGATGATCTTAGCGCAAGATGTTTTAATCCCCAGAACTGCCGTGACACTGCTACCCAGTAATGCCGTTTTGACCGTGGAAATGATCAGGCGGATTGCTTCTTTTAACATTAATGAGGTCTTTATTGCCGAGCTCCAAAAGAGTGAAGAGGAAAAAGCAGAGGAAAGGTTGGCCCCGGTGATGGCGCAAGCGCATGAAAATGCGGTCAATGCCGTCCGGGAGATTGTCACCAATCCTGAAGACCGTTTATTGGAAGAACCGATCATTGCGGGTTTGGTCGGGGAACTTCTCGAGCATGTTAAGATGGATGCCAGCCTCTTTTTGAACCTCACGCATTTAAAGACCTATGACAATTACCTCTTTTCCCATTCTGTCAATGTTAGTATCTTAGCACTCTTAATCGGCGAGCAACTGAATTATTCCTCGGAAGAACTGAACCAGATCGGAGTCGCGGCGCTCTTGCATGATATCGGGATGTTAAAGATCCCGATGGAGATCACGCATAAGGCCGGGACATTAACCCCTGAAGAATATGATGAGATCCGGAAACACCCCATTTTTGGCGAGGAGTTTTTGGCGGCGAATAATATGTCAAAAGATATTAGGGCTGTTGCCGCGCAGCATCACGAAAGGTTTGACGGGTCCGGTTATCCAAACAAGCTCAAGGGGAGTGATATTAATTATAAAGCGCGGATTGTGGCGCTGGCTGATGTTTATGATGCCTGTATCTCGGAACGTCCCTACCGTGAGCGGATTACGCCGCAAGAGGCCTTGCGCATTATCGTGGCTGACCAGAAGCTCTACGATCCGCAATTGTTGAAGGTCTTTATCTCCACGATGGCCGTTTATCCCATCGGCTCGCTGGTTAAATTGAATACCGGCGAAATAGGAAAAGTGATCAAAGTACGGAATAAACAACCATTCCGCCCTGTGGTCCAGATTCATTTCGACCGGGAGGAGAAACTGTTGGAAGAACCGGTCCGGCTCGATTTGAGTGACGAAGCGAACCATCTGCTCTTCATTAAAGGGACGTTATCAACATCGGAACACAAGAGAGCCATGGATGAAATCGAGAAAAGACCTAAAAAATAAAAGCAGAAGCAACAGGCAACCAACCCTAACATGGTTGGTTGTTTTTTTATGTCTATGCACGGCACCCGGTTGTGTTAGGAGGGATGTCCACCGCTCACTCCGGAGGATAAGGGATGTTCGCCGCTTCTTTGGGCATGAGAGGGACTTGATGGGCACATTCCAGCATCTACCTGGGGATTTAACTCGAAAGATTGTCATAAATATGCTATAATTTTTATGTCAATTACCCTGGATCTGCGCTAAAGAAACGGGTTCTTGCTTGCTTGGTCAGCCCGTTTGATCCTTGGCCATTTCATAAATGAGATTTACGCATTAGGAAGGAGATATAGGATGTCCCGGAAATACTGGAGCCTGAGACAGATCTTTATTGTTGTGTGCGTTTTTGCCCTCACCACCGGGCTCCTGTTTGGTGGAAGGACACTAATTGAGCGGTTGTTCAGTTATAACCCGTTACAAAAATGGGTGAAAGATCTGCCTGCCGTGGAAAGTTTCCAACTGCTCGAGAGAGGCAGGGAATTGAAGGTGAAAGTGAAACTGGATCCGCAGCAGGTGACAAACCTGCAAGAGACGATTGAACCATTGATCCAAGAGGTGGAGGCAAAAAAGCAACGAACTGTGACCGAAGTCCTGGTTGACAGTCAACCGACGGCCGAATTGGCTGAGGTCGATTACCGGCTCAGTTTTGCTTTAGAGGAAGCCAAAGCCACCGGGGAATACAGCAATCTTTATCAGACCCTCCAGGCCTTACAGGAGCAGGCGGGTGACGGGAATTTCCGTGTCTACCTCGGAGAGAACTTTTTCTATATTCAATTAAGCAAAGAAGGCCATGCCTATTTCAAGGTCGTTCCCAGAGCGGCCGCGAGGAAGACGGCGGAGTTGAAAGGAGGGAGCGCTTAATGTGGAAAGAGACACTAATCGGGATGCTGGCCGGGGTCTTCGTTTTTCTGGTTAGCCAGGGCCTGGATCCGGCGCCTTTTCTCCTCTTGGGTGGTGTTCTGCTCGTCTTTCGCTTCTATTTCCAGGGCCGCGGTGTGGAAAAAAGTTTAGAGACCCTGGAGTATACCGGGGAAAAGGAGACGGTGGCCCCGGTCACCTTTGCCGATATTGGCGGCCAAGAGGTGGCAAAACGGGAGTTGATGGAGGCCCTTGCTTTTCTGCAGGACGATCAGAAAACACGGGATTTAGGGATCAGACCGCTGAAGGGGATCCTGCTGAGCGGCCCGCCCGGTACTGGAAAGACGCTGATGGCGAAGGCGGCTGCCCATTACACGGAGGCGGTTTTTTTGGCGGCGAGTGGAAGTGAATTTATTGAGCTTTACGCCGGAGTTGGCGCGCAGCGTGTCCGGCAATTGTTTAAGCGCGCCCGGAAACTGGCGCAAAAAGAGGGGAAGAAAAACGCAATTATCTTCCTGGACGAACTTGAAGTCTTAGGGGGGAAGCGGGGCAAACACACTTCCCACCTGGAGTATGATCAAACTTTAAACCAGTTGTTGGTAGAGATGGACGGGATTAAACCAAATGCCGAAACGCGGATTCTGGTGATTGGTGCAACTAACCGCGCCGACCTCCTGGATGAAGCCTTGTTACGCCCCGGGCGGTTTGACCGCCAGGTCAAGGTGGATCTTCCGGAGAAGGAAGGACGCTTGCGGATCCTGGAGATCCATACCAAAAACAAACCATTGGCAGCCGACGTTGACCTGGAGAAGATTGCCGAGGATACTTTCGGCTTTTCCGGCGCCCATCTGGAGGCACTGGTCAATGAGGCGGCAATTCTTGCTTTCCGGCTCGGAAACGAGGAGATCGGAGCGGAACAATTGGCGGAAGCGATTGACAAAGTGATTCTGGGTGAGAAGTTGGAACGCAAACCGGAGCGGCAGGAAGTGCAGCGGGTGGCGGTCCATGAAGCCGGGCATGCCCTGGTCAGCGAGACGGTGCGGCCGCATTCCGTCGCCCACCTCACGGTTACTCCGCGGGGGAAGGCCTTAGGGTTTATGCGCCCGAGCGGGAATGAGGAACGTTATTTATACACCAAAGAGTATTTGGAGGACCAAATTGCGGTCTTTCTCGGCGGGGCGCTGGCGGAAGAGCTTGTTTACGGTACGCGCAGCACCGGCGCAGCCAATGATTTTGAGCAAGCAGCCCACTTAAGCAAGGAGATTATTAAAAGCGGTCTCTCTCCTTTAGGGATCGTCGATGAAGAGTATACACCGAAGGATAAGATCAATGAAGTCTTCACCCGGATTCTGAAGGAACAAGAGGAGAGGGCGCGGGGGATCCTGACGGCGAAACTTGATTCCCTGAAGCAAGCGGCCGAACTGCTTTTCAAAAAAGAGAAGATCTCCGGGGAGGAGTTTCGTACTATTTTGCAGAAGACCGCCTAACGGGTGGCGGGAAGAAAGCGGAGCAGTCCTCCGGTTAACTGTGGTAAAGGACAAGGTGTTTTCGATGCAGACAAAACCAGCGCAAGAGATGAATCCGTATTTCCGCCGCCTGAACGGCCGGCTGCTTTTCTCGGTCGCCATTGCGTTACTGCTCTTAGCCGGCCTGCTGTCGGCCTTTGGGGAGATGAAGGCGAATTTTGGGCCTTTTGCTTTGCGCCTCACTTTTGACTGGGGCTGGCCGGGGGAGTCAAGACTGGTGATCCCGCCGTTGGGGGAGATCAAAGCTTTTACCCATCGCGGGCCGGTGATCCTCTCGGCAACCTTGGACCGGATTGATCTCTCACTCCTCCAGCATGAGTTGTTGGGGGTCACCGGGACCAGTCAATACTTTGAAAGTTTTCTACAGGCAATCAGAAAAAGCCTCTCTCTCTTTCTGGTGAAATTATGCCTGGTTGGGGGAGTGGCCGGGCTCGCGACAACTTTACTCCTTGGTGAACGCCGCTTCGCGCGCTTGTGGCGGATGGCGACGGCCGGGGCGTTATCGGTCCTGCTCTTGATGGGCGTTGTCCTTTTAACCTTCGACGAGGGGGCTTTAAATAATCCGCGCTATGAAGGCGCTTTGGAAGCGGCCCCTTGGCTCCTGAGCCTGATTGACCAAGGTTTGACCCGTCTGCCGGAGTTCAGTGAGCAATTATCATTAGTCGCCGGTAACTTAAACTCCGTTTTTGCGCAGGTTGATACGCTCGCGCCTTTGGCGAAAGTGGATGGGGAGCTTAAAGTCTTACATGTCTCTGATCTTCATAATAATCCGGCGGCGGTTGAAATAATCCGGAGAGTGATTGACGGGTTTGGTGTCGATTTAGTGATCGATACCGGTGACCTGACGGATTACGGCACCAAACTGGAGGCCGGGATTAACCAGCAGATTGATAACCTTGGCGTAAAATACCTGTTTATTCCGGGTAATCATGATTCGCCGGAAGTGGTTGCCCGCCTGCGTAGATATAAAAACGTGATTGTAATGACGGAGAGAATCTACGAGACGGACGGCCTGACGATTATGGGGTGGGCCGATCCAGCGGCATCCGATCCCTCAAAGTTGATCCTGGGCGACGATGAGCAGGCGGCCGCCGCGGAAGAACTGGCGGCAGCGCTGGAGAGTTCCGGGAGAAAGATCGATATCCTGGCGGTGCATAACCGGAAGGCAGCCGCCCTGGTTGAAGGGCGGGTGCCGGTCATTTTACACGGCCACACGCATCAAGCAGGGATTAACGAAAACGGCGGGAGTGTCATCGTGAACGCCGGGACGACCGGGGCGGCCGGCCTCCGGGGATTGACCAGCGATGCCCCGCCCTACAGTCTGGCCCTGTTGCGCTTTAACCGTGTGGAAGGCGAATACCAGTTAGTAGCCGTGGATATCATCCGTCTTTATAATCTGCACGGCAAGTTCAGTTTGGAACGGAAGGTCATTGACCGCCCGGCCGGCGGGGTGGAAAACCAGAAGGAAGGCAGGAATGGGGAATGAGGTTGTTTATCGCGGTGAACTTATCCAGTCAGCTCCGGCAGTTGATTGAGGAGTTTTTAAGTGCGAATGCGACGGATAGTTATGGGGTAAAATGGATTGACAGTCGTCAAGCCCATTTTACCCTCTTTTTTTTGGGGGAGCAGCCGCCGGAGTTAGTTTCCAGGCTTTCTCCGTTGTTAAGGAACGTCGCAGCCCGGCAAGCCGGTTTCCAATTAACCCTTGGCGGGGGCGGGGTTTTTCCGTCCTGGAAAGCACCACGGGTTCTCTGGCTGGGGGTGGAAGACGGGAAGAGCGACCTGGTTGCGCTGGCGCAACAGGTTGGTACTGCCTGTCAGCAGGCCGGACTTCCGGGGCCGGATCGCCCCTTTGTCCCACATTTGACTTTAGGGCGGGTGAAAGCGCCTGGAGCCCGCTTCAAACGGGAACTGCTCGAACAGGGGGTACATGGTACAATGCCGGTGGTGGCGTTTACGCTCATGGAAAGCAAATTAACGCCGCAAGGCCCGCTTTACCGGGAGGTGGAACTGTACCGGTTCGGCTCGTAATGCTTTTCTTTTATCAAGTATTTGTCTATCCCCGGTTTAAACTGGTGTATCAAAAAATATAGCTCTCGTAATCTCCACTTAGCCGGGGTAGAATGGTGTTTACCGTCGACTTGAATTTCTTGGCAAAGATCCTCGCGAAGCGAAGATTGAAAGCGGGTCGTGCGACATGGACGTCGCGCGCTGCTTTTGGTTCAGGAGGAACCATAAAGCGGTTGCCCGCTTTTTAACGGAGCTGAGCTTTGGAATACTCCAAGAAATTCACCGGAACAAGGAAATACCATTCTGCCCTGCTAGGTAGTGGTTTAGGAGAGCTTTCTTTATTAATGGGAAGCGAAGGATTGGGGAATTGCTAGGCTGTTTGACGCCCAAAATTTATGCCGGATTACCAGATCTTAAAGCGGGTAAATCTTCTTCCCAGCCGGAAATACTAGTTTTAGAAGACTTGGTGTAAAAGGAGGCGGCCGCGTGGACAGGAGATTACGCCGGTTACTAAGGGGGAGTTTATTCGGGGCAGTAGCCAGTGTCATTTTAAGCCTGGGGCGAAGAAAATGGCTCACAAAGAATAGACGGGTTTTATTAACGAACGCCGTGCCGGTACTCAGGCAGATTGGGCGTTTGGAGTTTGTCCAGAAGTGGTTACCGGTGCGCCGGCGGGTGCGTTAAAAGGCTGATTCTTAAGCAAATGGCCGTCCGGCCATTTTCTTTCTTAAGGGAGGGTTTGATTTACCGGGTCTTTTAGCCGAAATGATGTTGCCGGAACAAGCGGTTGGGCAAGGGTAAGACCGGAAGATAATTCCGGTGCCGGAAAGAAGAGAACAGAGGGAGAGCGATGCACGCAAAAATTCAGCCCTGGGTTATTCTGATCATTGTTTTGTTGCTGTTTGTCGGTTCATTGGTCCTTTTCCCCCGGGTGATCATCACTTTTTTTCTCGCCTTTTTCCTTGCTTTTTTAATTGAGCCCCTGGTTAAATGGTTTGAATTAAAGGGCGCCAGCCGATTGGCCGCTGTGATTACGGTTTTCTTATTATTGTTCGTCCTGGGGGCCGTTTTGGTGGTGGTCTTTCTTCCCGGGTTGGTTGGGGACTTGAACAAAGCACTAACGAAACTACCGGTTTATGTTAGCGATCTCCAACGCTGGTTCAACAAGCTCAATAAGGAGTACAAGCGGTTTAGCCTGCCGCCGAGTATCCGTGAGGTGGCTGACGAGGCTTTATACCGGGGCGAGGAAGTCCTCCGCGCCTTTCTTCTCCGTTTAGGTTCCCTATTAATCACCTTTTTCTCGCAGATTCTGTATCTTTTCTTAACACCGGTTTTAGCTTTTAATTTCAGCCGTGATATGGACAAACTCCGCCGTATGGTCGCCCACTGGAGCAAACAGTTATTCCGGGAAGAACAAGAAGTTGTTGTGGAGATCATTAGTGTCGTGACCGGTTATTTGCGGGCGCAGGCACTCTCTTCTTTACTGGTCGGGCTCATCTTAACCGCCGGCTTACTCTTTTTAAAAGTGGATTTGGCAATTTTGATCGGCGTCCTGAGCGGAATCTTCAATATCATCCCCTATTTTGGTCCGGTCCTGGGTGCCTTTCCTGCGGTTTTGCTGGCGGCACAGGTTAGTTTATGGAAAGCCCTTTATGTGGTGCTCCTCTTTCTGGTGGTGAACCAACTGGAATCAATTGTGATTTTCCCCCGGATTATTGGGGGGAAAGTAGGCTTGCACCCGTTGGGGGTGATCTTTTTAGTTTTAATTGGCGGTGAGTTGTTCGGTTTCGGCGGGATTGTTTTCGCGGTACCGATTGGGGCGATCCTGCAGGTGATCCTCAAATATTACTGGAAGAAAAAGATCGTGAACGGAGTTTAGATTGACAGTTAAGCGAATGTTCATTTATGATCTAGGAAAAAGCATAAAGTTGGGCAAGTATATTTCCGGTCAGAAAAAACACTATTGCTGGCTGTCCTTGGCGTTCTTGCTCCTGTTCAGCTCCACCGCGGTGGACGGCCGGGCGGAAGCGCCGGAAACCCGCGTAATCTTACTCAATCTGGCCCGTGCTGATTTCACAGATCTGACGGCCACTCATTACCCTAATTTTCAATGGTTATTAGCCAACGGGGGATGCGGTTTGGTTTCAACCCGGATGGAAGGGGCCTTGACGCCGGAGAAGGTTTATCTGGCCTTCAGTTCCGGCCGGGATCTGTTCTTTAGCAGTACTGGCCTTGTGACGGATCCCCAGGGAATGATTGGAGCGGTCCTCCACCGGGAGGGGAAGAAGACGGCGCTTTTGGGGAACGCCGATTTACCATGGGAAATTAACAGGAAAGTCCGCTTAATGCTGGCCGATGGGTATGGAGCGATTGACCGGGAGCTAACCGGCCGCGAATTCCTCTTGGCCGATCCGGCGTTTCCTTTTCGTTTCCGGACAGATTACCGTCTGCTCGCCGGCGAGATCTTCCGGCTCTTGCCGGAGGTGCACTTGCTTCTGGTAAACCCCGGCGATCTGGAAAGACTGGAAGGCTACCGGCGGATGCTGAGTGATGCCCGTTTTGCCCTACTCCGCAGGGAAAGTTTAACGCGGATCGATGCGCTGGTTGGGGAACTGGTCGCCGGACTCCCGGAGGGAACAGTGCTCTGTCTCCTGTCCACCGGTCCTTCATCCTTCGCCAGTGCCGACGATTCCTTCCTGCCTTTGCTTGTTTACGCGAAAACGGGCAAATCCGGCCTCCTCGCTTCCCCCTCAACGCGGGAAAAAGGATTGCTGACCATGGGGGACTTTACGGCTGGACTGCTCCGATATTTAACAGGGCAAGACCAGGGGCGGGAAAGCCTCCTCACCGTTGAACCGGGAGACTGGCAGGAACTGGCGGCCAAACGGGATACCTGGCTTAACAATTTAGCGCAGCGGAAGATTATTCTCCGGATCTATCTCGGTTTGGTGCTGTTCTTTACGGGGTTGTCCATTCTTGCACCCTTTATTGGCCGGATGCATTTGGTTACCGGTCTGCAGTTGCTTCTGCCGGGGCTGGCGGCCTTTCCTCTTGCCTTAATGTTGGTGGCTCCGTTCCGGCTTCGCAATATTGTCCTGCTCTCCTTTCTGCTGGCCGGAGGGACGGCCGTCCTGTGGCTGTTCTTCCGGAAAACCGGCCGGACGACTCTCCAGGCTTACCGCTGGCTCTTAACTTTCACGGCGGCGATGATCCTGTTCGATCTGGTCAGCGGGAGCGGCCTGATGAGCGCCTCCCTTTTAGGGCCGAGTCAGGTGCTCGGCGCCCGTTTCTACGGTTTGGGCAATGAGTATTTGGGGATCTTCCTGGGGGCGCTGCTAGTAGGGGCGGCGGGGTTGTTTACCGGTGATTATGGGCGGCGCTGGGGCGGGTTGTGGCTGGGCGCCTGTGCATTAGTGCTCTTTTCCCCGCAGGGCGGGGCTAATTTTGGCGGGGGGCTCTGTATGAGTTTTGCAGCCCTCCAAATCTGCCGGCGGTGGCCGGAGAAGAAGACGGTCAAACGTAATTTACTCCTTTTTCTGCTTGTTCTCAGTGCGGGACTCTTTTACTTTTTCCTGCGGCCGGTTGCCGGGAACACTCACCTTCATGGTGCGTTACAATTAATCGCAGGCGGCCGCTGGGACATGTTGGCGGAGATCGCCGGCCGGAAACTGAAGATGAATTGGGGTTTAATCAATTACCATCCGGCGGTTAAACTATCATTGTTCATTTTTATACTTTTGTATATTTTTCAGAAGGCGGCAGGAAAAACAGTCTTATTTACCAAAAATAAGAATGAATGGTATTGGCCGGGAATTTCCCTGGCGCTGGATACCGGCATCCTCGCTTTGCTGGTGAATGATTCAGGGATTACCGTGTTGGGAACCATCTTGTTATATCCGTTACTGCTCTTTTGTTATCTTTTATTAGTAAAGAAAACGCCGGAGAGCGAGTAATCACCCGCCCCAACAAGCCGGAGAAATCCAGGGACCAGGTGAAAAAGTCTCTTCGGATGAGGGGCCAAACCGGGGTCACGAGGATTAACCTTCTTGTGCTCTAGAAGATAGCGAAGATCCCCAAGCAGAGGAAGGATACTCATCAACGGGGTAAGCGATCAAAGATTTGTTGGAAGAAGGTGCGTTGACTTGGCAAGAACTGAGGTCATTCCTGTCGAGAAAGATGAGTCAATCCAAGGCTTAATTAAAAAGATGCGTGACTCATTAGGCACTAAAATTATCATTTTTTCCGACAAACGCGTTCCTTTTCTCCGTAATGAGATTAATCTTCGCCTGTTGAAATACTACAGTGAGGAAGAAAACAAGGAACTGGTCTTGGTGGTTAAAGACCGGACGGTCCGGAAACTGGCGCAGAAGCTGGAAATCAAAGTGAATGATCAATTACAACCGGAGGAGGCCGGTTTCTACCAAAATCATCTCCCAATTGAACTGGAAGATCTGGCCACCGAGGCCGTTCCGGCCGGTGAAGAAGAACCGGCGCCGGTGTTTACCCCGGCTTCCGGGGGACGCTTGGTTGTCGCTTTGGTCTTTACCTTCTTTAGTCTAGTGGCGGCCGCTTTTTTCCTTCTCCGGCCGAAAATTGATATTATCATTCATCCGACAACGAAAGAGCATATCTTCAGCGCCCAGGGAACCATCGGAATTGGCTTTAGTGAGCGGGAAGTGATCAAGGGAGTCTTACCGATCAAAATCGTTGAGAAGACGGATGAATTGTCGGTTTCCATCTCCACGACCGGGCGGAAAAGGGTCGGTTATATTGCGGCCAAGGGGACGGTGCTCTTTATCAACAGCGGGACGAATCAAATAATTGTCCCGAAGGGGACGGTTGTTTCGACCAAAACCGGAGTCAGTTTTTTAACGACGAAACCGGTGGTGGTACCGCGCAAACAAACAAGATACGAGATGGGAGTTCCCACCGGCGAAACTTACGGACAGGTTGAAGTGGAAGTCGAAGCGGTGGAAAAAGGAACGATCGGGAATGTCGATAAACAGACGATCACCAAGATCGAAGGGCACCTCGCCAACACCCTGCATGTAGTTAACTCCCGCAGTTTTACCTCAGGGGAGGATCGGCTGGTTCCGGTTGTGGAAGAAGAGGATATCCGGCGCGCTGAAGATGAAGCAAAGCGCCAGCTGGCCTTACGTGCTGAAGCCGAGGTCAGGGGGATGGTGGAAGAAGGCTATATCCTGCTCCCCGAATTAACCCAAACCGAAGTGGGGAAGGTACGGCCGGAGCATCCGGTCGGGACGGAAAGCAACAGCGTGGGGGTTAAGCTTTCCTATAAGATCCGGACAGCCCTGCTGAGTAAGAATCACCTTTATAAATGGTTGGAGCATAATCTCCAACAAACCCTCCCGCCCGGTTTCCACCCGGTCACCAACGAGATTGCCTGCCGGGAGATCCGGTCGAAGGGCGATCTCAGCCAAGCGGAGTTATCCGTGGTGGCAATGGCGAAAGTGCGCGGGAAAATTGACCGGCAAAAGGTTTTGCAAGCAATTGCCGGGAAAACATTACACCAGGCGAAAGAGGTTTTAGCGTCCTTCCCCGAGGTGGGGCTGGTTGAATTCTCGAACAGCCATGGGCTGGAACGGATTCCGCGGCGATCATACCAGGTGAGGCTGATCACCCCGGCGGAAAAATAAAGGGAGCAAACGGAGAATGACAGTTGGGCGTTTAATGGCGTTGGATATTGGCGAAAAACGGATAGGGATCGCGGTCAGCGACCTGTTGGGGGTTACTGCGCAAGGGGTTGGGGTTTATACCAGGGTCGGCGACCGTAAGGATCTGGCATATTTAACGGATCTTTTTCGCAAATACGAGTGTACCGGATTGATCATCGGTCTGCCCCGTCATCTCAGCGGCGACCTGGGGACGGAGGCCCCCTCCATTATGAAATTCGGCCAGCGGTTGGGGGCCAGTTGTGGGGTCCAGCCGGTTTTCTGGGATGAGCGGCTTACTACTGTCCAGGCCGAGCGTGCCTTGCTCGAGGGGAATATCTCCCGGAAACGGCGGCGGGAGATCATTGACCAGTTAGCCGCCCAGCTCATTCTGGACAGTTATCTGAATTATCGCCGGGCGCAACAGAATCAGGATTGAGAGGACACTTGGTGCGTTCCGTTTTTTTTTATCAACATAACCAGGCTTCAAAAAAATATATTTTAGGAGAGGAAGATTTAAGAAAAATCTCTCTTGTAATCTTGTTGAGTTTGGGGGAGAATAGAACCATAAAAAACTAAGGAGGGAAAAAGATGTCCCATCATCACAATGAAGACGAGTGGATCATCCTGGTCGATGAGGAAGGTCAAGAGTATCGTTATAGTATGGAGCGGGTAATCGAGGTTGACGATAAACAGTATGTTATATTAATCCCGGAGATTCAGGAGAATGCGCAGGAAGAAGAGGCGCATGTCTTCCGCCTCGAGACCGATGAAAACGGAGAAGAGGTTTTACTGGATGTCGAAGATGAGGAACTGGACAAGATCCAACAATTGTTGGGAGAAGAAATGGATGAGGACTGGCTCGCGGAGGAAGAGGACGAATCTGACGGGGCGGATGCTGATGATACATTAGATCAGAACACTCTCGAGGAGGATGCTTACGAGGGAGAAGAAGGAGATGCCGCCCTGCAGCAGGCTAAGGAGGACGGGCAAGGAGGAGACACCGAGTAATCTTTGTATCTTCTTCTAATTGCCTCTCCGCAATAGATAAGCTATAATCTAGGGAGAGGAGGTGCCGCCGTGAGGAAGCACGCCGCTACCCAGGAAACAGAACAGGTATTACCAAAGAATAATCCTATCCCGGTTATGCTTCAGATGATCGGAAAAGTTTTGCGACCGGTCTTTGCAGACCGGTCCCGTCTCCAATCTATTATTCAGCCTCTGTTTTGGTTGGCATTAATCTTTATACTGGGGCAGCTCATTTGGATTTATACCGGTCTCCAAGCAAACAGCAGTCTCATCTCCGGACAACGGATTAAGGTCGAGATCCCGATGGGTTCCTCGGTCTTCCAAATCGGGCGCATTTTGGAGGAAAAAGGGCTGATCACCAACCGGGAGAGTTTTATCTGGTATGTCTATCTGACCGGCAAAAAAGACGCATTAAAAGCCGGCCATTATACATTTGGGCCTAAGATCTCTTTCTCGCAAGTCTTTGCCGAGTTGCAAAAAGGGCGGCCGGAGATTTATAAGATTACCATTCCGGAAGGGTATACAACCAAGGAAATCACCCGTTTGCTTAAAGAGAAGGGTTTAATTAAAGTTGAACGCTTTGAAGAGCTTTTGCACGACCGGGTGTTTCTCCAATCACATCTAGTTGAGTTTTCACCCCAAACCGGGGAGGGGTTTTTGTTCCCCGATACCTATGAGATTGCGAAAGGATCTACGGAAGAAGAGATCCTGGCGATTTTTCTCCAGCGTTTCCGGCAAGTCTGGGCGCAAGTATCGAACGGGAGGAACGGGAGTGCCTTTTCCCCGATTGAGTTAGTGACCCTCGCTTCGATCGTCGAAGGGGAGGCAAAGGTCGCGGAAGAAAGACCGGTGATTGCCGGGGTGTTTATGAACCGCTTGCGCCGGGGTTTACTGTTGCAATCATGTGCTACCGTTCAGTATGCCCTGGGTGAACGAAAACAGCGGTTGTTATATAAGGATTTGCAGGTGGATTCGCCTTATAACACTTACCGGTATAAAGGGCTCCCCCCGACGCCGATCTGCAATCCCGGCCGGGCATCATTGCTGGCTGTCCTCGAACCGGTGCAAACTGATTATTTATACTTTTTCGCGAAAGCGGACGGCAGTCATATCTTCTCCCGCACTTACCGCGAGCATTTGCGGGCGCAGGCCACAGCCAGCCGGTAACAACGGTGCCGGAGGTTTAAACCTACGTAGCTGAACAGGTACACAGGTTCGTTCCCGCCGGATCCGGTTCACGAACGAAGTTTTGAGTCTTCACAGCGGCAGCTCAAGAAAGAAAATGCAAGAAACCACCCTTTTTTGGTTAAATTAACCAGGGGTGGTTTTTATGTGTAAAGGATATCGCCGGCGTGTGATGCTTCTTTTCTATGTCTTTTTTGGTTTAGGCTTATACTTGGTTAATTGTCTGTTCCAGATTCAGGTAAAGGAGAATATCAGTTGGGCACTCCGGGCCATCAACCAACGGAGTGACAGCTTGCCATTGTACCGGCAACGGGGGGCGATACTCGACCGTTTTGGCCGTGCGCTAACCGGACAGGACCACCGTACATATCTGGCTGTTTTCCCGGAACGGCTAACGGAAGAAGAAAAACAGCAGATTATGGCGGTTTTGGGAGATCAGCTTTTCTCCGGGCAAAAACTTTCCCCGGTGATCATCAGCAATCCTAACCAGCACCTTCTCGCCCTTGCGCAGCAGCATAATTTACAAGGGTTAACCCTTTGTAACCTTCCTTTACGTTATGCCGGTAAACCGTTGGCCAATCATCTGCTTGGTTATCTCCATCCGGCCGGAGGACAAGGGATCGCCGGTCTTGAATACCTGTTCGAGGAGGCTTTAAGCAGCGACACGATTGTGAACTTGGCGCTGACGGCCGATGCCCACCAGCGGCCGATCCCCGGGATCGGATGGAAATACCGGGAGATTAACGGAGAAAAACCCCCAAAGAATCTAGTGCTCACCATCGACCTTGCCCTCCAGCAAGCAATCGAAGAATTGCTTGCGGAGAAAGAGATAACGAAGGGAGCTCTTTTGCTCACGGAAGCAGGAACAGGAAAGATTCTCGCACTCGCCAGCCGGCCGGTGTTCGACCCTTATGAGCCACAAAAAAGTATTAATGCACCGCATGCTCCCTTACTGAACAGGGCTTTACAAGCCTATCCCGCCGGGACATTATTCAATCTTCCCCTGGCTGCCGCCGCTTTAGAGGTGGGAGCGGTGACCGCCCGGACAACCTTTTATGATCCCGGGCTGATCGAGGCGGAAACAACGGCGTATTATTGCTTTCCTGACCACGCGCAGAGTCATGGGGTGCTTACTTTTGCCCAGGCTGTCGCCTACGCTTGCCGGCCGGTCGGTGCGGAAGTGCTGAAGCGGGTTGGGTGGGAAAAAGTCATCGCGGTCGGGCAGAAGCTGGGCTTTGACAGAGTAAGCGGCTTAGGATTGCCCGGAGAGGCGGCCGGGTATTTACCGGCACCGGCGGAACTGAAAGATGATGCCGGAATCCTCCAGGGGGAACAGGAAGTACTGGTCACCCCGGTGCAGATCGCCGGGGTTCTTCAGGCGATTGCGGGAAATGGAATTTACTACCCGCTCCGGGTGGTGGAGGGATTACTGACGGTTGATGGGGAGTGGGCTTGGCAAGCCCCGCCACCCCGTGGTGAACAGGTTCTTTCCGGAGAAACGGCATCAGCGCTCCAGGAAATATTAGAAGCGGTTGTTCTTTATGGAACCGGAAAAAAGGCACAAATCCGGGAGAGCGCTGCCGGGCTGGCGGGGAGCGCCGACAGTGGGAAAGTCGATCCGGAAGGCCGGGAGCTTTCTTTCGGATGGTTTGCCGGTTATGCCCCTGCTTACCAGCCGCGGTTGGTTGGCGTGGTTTTCCTGGAGGAGGAAGTGCGCGCCGTGGAGCGGGCGGCGGAGGTGTTCGGGGAGATGATGAGGCGGTGCCTGGAGCTCTATTTAAACTCTGAACTGGATTAAACTGAATAATCTCTCCGCCCGGGGGAGGGTTGGCTCCGGCTTCCAGGAAGCTCCTTCGAGCACTCTAAGGCTCGCTCAGGCCAAAACCGGGCAACCGCTTCAGAGTCCATCCCTGGCCTCGGAAGCGGCGCGCGGCTTCCTGCCGCGCGTCCCGGTTTCGCCCTTCGCTCGCCAAGAATGCTCTACGAAGAGCTTCAAGTTCGCTCTCCGCCAACCCTCCCCCGGGCTAAGGTATGGGTTGTCTCCGGCTTACAGGAAGCTCCTTTCGAACATTCTAAGGCTTGCCCAGGGGAAAACCGGGCAACCGCTTCAGAGTCCATCCCTGGCCTCGGAAGCGGCGCGCGGCATCCTGCCGCGCGTCCCGGTTTTATCCTTCGTTCACCAAGAAAGCTCTACGAAGACTTTCGAGTTCGCTCTCCGCCAACCCTCCCCCGGGCTAAGGTACGGGTTGTCTCCTGCTTACAGAAAGCTCCTTTCGAACATTCTAAGGCATGCCCAGGTAAAAACGAAAACCCTATCCTCGGCCTTGTTACTTTGATCCAGGATCTGGCCGGTTCGGGACTGGCACAGGACAATAGTTTCACTCATATGGATAGATGCACGCCGTATTTTCTTGCGGGGGTGAAACTTTGATGGCCATTCCCTGGCTGGAGTTCCTTTTTAACCTGATCGGTGAAAAGTTTGCCTGGCTCTTTTCTTCGTTTTCCAATACCAATGTCTTTCCCATGCCGTTAAGTGAAGAAGAGGAACGGGAATTGATCCTCCGGATGGAGGCGGGAGACCGGCAGGCGCGGGATCTTTTGATCGAAAGGAACCTGCGGTTGGTCGCGCATATTGTCAAAAAGTTTGATAATACGGGAGAGGATAACGATGATTTGATATCAATCGGGACAATTGGTCTGATCAAGGGGATTAATACATATAAACGAAAATACAATACCCGGTTGGCCACCTACGCCGCGCGCTGCATTGAAAATGAAATCTTGATGCATCTCCGCGCGACGAAAAAATTGAAGAATGATGTTTTTCTCCAGGACCCGATTGGTTCCGATAAAGAGGGAAATGAGATTACGCTTCTGGACATTATGGATACCGGGGCTGAACTGGTTCCGGAGATGGTGGAGACGAAACTTGAGGAGGAGAGTCTGCGGCAAAAGTTAAATATTTTGAACCAGCGTGAGAAAAAAGTGGTTGAATTGCGTTACGGACTGAAAGACGGACTGAGCAAGACACAACGGGAAATTGCTAAAATCCTGGGGATTTCCCGTTCTTATGTTTCGCGTATTGAAAAAAAGGCGCTGAAAAAGCTGTTTAAGGATTTTTCTGGGGAAGATAAATAAGGGAAAATCTTGTTGCCGGTGAGCCTGTTGACGTATCTTTTCCCTCCCCTGCCAATAAGAATAAATTGGGGGGATTGGGGGATGCGTTTGTCCAGTTTGATCGGGAAAGAACTGATTAACCTGGCCGACGGGAGTAAGCTGGGGCCGGTCAGGAAGATCGATTTTATCCTTAATTTAAAGGCGGCCGAGGTAAAATCGATGATCGTTCCGGGAAAAGGTTTTTTCTTCCGGAGAGAGCAGGAAATTTTATGGACAGCGGTGAAAAAGATCAGTGATGATTTGGTGCTTTGGGAGGATACATCCAAGGAGTCGCAGGAGAAGGTAAACGGCTAAGCTCCGGCCTCCCGTCGGAGGGTGTTTGCGGAAAAGGTTGGCTTGGGCCAACCTTTTACTGTAAGGTTGAAATTTAGATTACACGGAAAAGACCCGCACGGCAGGCAAAAGCTTGTGTGGGGTAAGTTTCAGTGATCAACAGGCGGCGAGTCGTCTTTCTTTTCCAAGCAGAAAATAATCTTGTGCACTGGGATTAGGAGGTGTCGTTCAACATGGAACGGATCCGGGTCGTTGTTTCAGGAGCTTTTGGGCGGATGGGAAGAGAGGTCGTAAAAGCGGTTGCAGCCCAGGACGACATGGTTTTGGCAGGTGTGGTGGATAAAGCGGGTGTCGGGGAAGAGATTGGCCAGGTTTGCGGGATTAAACCGCTGGGGTTAAGGATCAGGGAGGATTTGGCGGCGGTTTTGCAAGAGTCCCGGGCCGAAGTGATGGTTGATTTTACAACGCCGTTGGCGGTGATGGAGAATATTAAAGTGGCGTTGGAGCATAAAGTGGCTGGGGTGATTGGGACAACCGGTTTAACCGATGAAAATCTGGAAGAGATCAGCGCCTTGGTTGCCAAAACGGAAAAAGGATTGCTGGTGGCGCCGAATTTTGCGATCGGCGCCGTGCTGATGATGCGGTTCGCCAAGGAAGCGGCGAAGTATTTTCCGGATGTGGAGATTATTGAGTTACATCATGACCGGAAGGTAGATGCCCCCTCGGGGACGGCGCTGAAGACAGCGGAGATGATTGCCGCCGGCCGGCGGGCGGAACCGACCCCCAAACCGGCGCCTTTGGAGAAGATCAATGGCGCCCGGGGGGGAGAATACTTGGGGGTGAAGATCCACAGTCTACGGTTGCCCGGGCTCATCGCGCATCAGGAGGTGATCTTTGGCAGCCAGGGACAAACCCTGACCATCAGACATGATTCGCTTGATCGTTCGTCTTTTATGCCCGGCGTGTTAATGGCGATCAGAAAGCTCCGGTCCTTAAAAGGGTTCTATTACGGGTTGGAATCATTGGTGGATTGAGGGAGACCGCCAAAAAGCACTATCTTGCCATCGGCGCAGGCGGCTATTCGATCATAGTGAAGAGGCAGTCCATGGGATCCGACTTTTTAGCACCTCTCTTTTTCCCGGGGAATATATTACTATTGACTGGTGACTGTTGATGAGTCTATGCCTTTGTCAAGCGTAGCGTAGCATAGACTTGAAAGCCTGGTAATAGTGAGAAAGGGAGGGCTCTTGGATGAATAATGCTTTGGCGCAGAGCGGAGTAGCGATCCTCGGCGGGGATCAGCGACAGCTCATGGTGGCTGAAACAATGCTGGAGCGGGCGGCCTGGGTTAAAACCTTTGGGTTGGCGCCAGTTCCGGCCCGGCCGCGTTTATATCCGGCCAGAAGCATTAAAGAGGCAGTCGCGGACGCCAGGGTTATAATCCTCCCGATCAGTGGAGCCGATGGTAAAGGAATGGTGAAGACCAGCGAACCGGTGGAGATTCGGCTTGGGGATGAGTTTTGGGACGCACTTGCCGAACGGGCTTTAATCATTACCGGTTCGTTTCCGCGTTTTTTAAAAGAAAAAGCTGTTCAACTCGGAATCCGGGTTTTTGAATATGCGGAGTGCGACGCGATTGCGATCCCGAATGCTGTTCCGACGGCAGAGGGGGCAATCCAGTTAATGATGGAGAAGACAGCCTTTACGGTTCAGGATGCCCGTTGTCTGATCCTGGGATACGGGCGGGTTGCCCAGGCATTGGCGGCGCGGCTCGTGGCCTGGGGGGCAAAGGTTGAAGTGGCTGCCCGGAATCCTGCGCAATTAGCCAAGGCTGAAGAATTGGGCTGTACGACAATCGCACTTTCCGCTTTGGCAGAGCACGTGGCCTCCGCCGAGGTGATCTTTAATACGGTTCCGGCATTGGTTGTTACTGAGGAGATTTTAAGCAGGATGAAACCCGGGACCCTCATTATAGATCTTGCCTCCGCTCCTGGCGGTGTTGACTTCCCGGCGGCGGAAAAATACCAAATCACTGCTTTGTTGGCTTTGGGTTTGCCGGGAAAGGTCGCGCCGTTAACGGCTGGGAGAATCCTCGCTGCTCAACTTCCAGGCTTGATCGAACAGGCACTAAGTGAATGAATTAACACAGATGCTTGGAAGTGAACAGGAGGTGTCTTGGCATGCAACTGGCAGGTGTACGGATTGGGATCGGGCTCACCGGATCCCATTGTACAATCCCGGAAGTGATCCCGGAAATTAAACGGTTGAAGCAGGAAGGAGCGGATTTGTACCCCATTTTATCACCGGCGGTCCTCGAGACGGATACCCGGTTTGGGAAGGCCGAGGATCTCCAGAAAACGCTTACTACAATCACCGGAAGAAAACCATGGTACACATTGGTCGAAGTTGAACCGATCGGTCCGAAAAAACTTCTCGATGTGATGGTGGTCGCACCCTGTACCGGAACGACTTTGAGCCGTTTGGCGATGGGAATCTCTGACACCGCTGTGACCCTAGCCTGTAAAGCGCATCTGCGGAACGGCCGTCCGGTGGTGGTGGCGATCTCGACCAATGACGGTTTGGGGGCCAATCTCCATAATGTCGCGACCATGCTGAACCGGAAGTATATTTATTTTGTCCCGTTCGGTCAAGATGATCCCGAAGGCAAACCACGCTCCCTGGTCGCGCGGATGGAGTTGTTATGCGAGACGATTGTCGCCGCCTTGCGCGGGGAACAAATTCAACCGGTTATCTTGGGAAATATAAAGAAAGAAATCTGATGATCAGAGTTGAATTCTAATGAGAATTGTGCCAAAATAAATTGGTAATAAAAGGAGTGGTCTCCGATTAAAATATTGGTACAAAAATATGGCGGAACATCTGTTGCCACCCCTGAGCAACGGGAACTGGTCGTGGTAAAAATCAAGGAAGCGATCGATCTCGGCTATGCGGTAGTGGTGGTAGTCTCGGCGATGGGGCGCTACGGGGCGCCTTATGCGACCGATACTTTAATTAACCTTGCTAAAGAGATCTATCCGGACCCCAATCCGCGCGAATTGGACTTGTTAATGATGTGCGGAGAATTGATCTCCACGGTGGTGATGGTCCAGACTTTGCGCCGGCATGGGATTGACGCGAAAGCTTTTACCGGCGGACAGGCGGGTATTATCACCGACCGGCAGTTTGGAGAGGCACGTATCATCGAGGTCAAGCCGCAAAAGATTCTTGATGCTTTAAAAATGAAGAAAGTGGCGGTGGTGGCCGGATTTCAAGGCGTCACGAAAGATTTCGAGGCGACCACTTTAGGGCGTGGCGGGAGTGATACGACTGCTGCCGCGCTTGGTGTCGCTTTGCATGCGGAGACGGTGGAGATCTATACGGATGTCAACGGCGTGATGACGACTGATCCGCGTTTGGTGCCGCAAGCCAAACCGTTAAAGGTCATGACTTACAATGAACTTTGCGAAATGGCGCACCTGGGGGCCAAGGTGATTCACCCGCGGGCCGTGGAGATCGCAATGAACGGGCGGCTCCCATTGCGGATTAAATCCGTCTTCTCCGACGAAGAGGGGACATTAATCTGTGATCAGCCTCCGACGGCCGACATCGAGCTCAAAACCGACAAGATGGTGACCGGCCTCGCTTATATTCCCGAAATCGCGCAGTTTAATCTCTTTTGTCCCCAGGATGTAAATACCAGTGGAAAAGCCCTGGAAGTATTCAACCTGTTGGCGGAGGCCGGGATTAGCCTTGATATGATTCAAGTTTCCCCGCAACGCATTACCTTTACGGTGAAAGGAGCGTTGTTCGAGCGGACAACGGCGATCCTGGAACAGACCGGCCTTGAGTTTAAAGGGGCAAAGGGTTTTGCCAAGGTTTCGGTGGTTGGCGCGGGGATGCGCGGTGTCCCGGGGGTCATGGCGCGGGTGGTGAACGGATTATACAAAGCCAATGTTCAGCTCTTCCAGACGACCGATTCCCATACCAATATCGGGTGTTTGGTAAAACAGGAGGATATGACGAAGGCGCTTAAAGCCTTACATGATGAATTCGGGTTAGGCGAATAAAGGGGGGATGGCTGGGCGGCAAAATAGGCAGTCTGCATAAAGAATACCCCTGAAGAAAGGGAGGTTTTCCAATGATTGAGTTTGGGAAGGTAATAACCGCAATGGTTACACCTTTTGATGAGCGAGGAGAGGTGGATTACCAAGCCGCGAAAAACCTCGCATTACGGTTGGTGGAGAACGGATCGGATGGTTTGGTGATCTCTGGAACGACAGGCGAGTCACCGACCCTGACGACGGAAGAAAAGTTAACACTGTTTCGGACCGTGGTTGAGGCGGTTGGCGGGAAAGCGACCGTCATTGCCGGGACGGGAAGTTATGATACGAAACATTCCGTGGAATTGACCAAGGAAGCGGAACGCACCGGGGTGGACGGTATCCTCCTGGTCGCGCCCTATTATAACAAGCCGCCACAGGAGGGGCTCTACCGTCATTTCAGAACGGTGGCGGAAGCAACTTCCTTACCGGTGATGATTTATAACATTCCCAGCCGGACAGGGGTGAACATCACTCCCGCCACGATGGCCAGACTGGCGGAGGTTAAAAACATCGTGGCCTTAAAGGAATCAACCGGTGACATGGCCCAGGCGGCGGAGATGGTAAGGGTATTACCGAAAGAATTTATGGTCTATAGCGGTGATGATGTTTTAACCCTGCCGATGCTGGCGGTCGGCGCAGTCGGCGTGGTGAGCGTCGCTTCGCACTTGGTCGGGAGGCGGCTGAAAGAAATGATTGAGCATTTCTGCCAGGGCGAAATCCAAAAAGCCGCCAAAATCCATCACGAGTTACTTCCTTTGTTTAGAGTCCTATTTATCAATACTAATCCGATTATGGTAAAAGCGGCCTTGAACCTTTTGGGGGTGCCGGTCGGAAAGCCACGCCTGCCGATGGTCGAACCTGAACAACATGAGCTTGATAAATTGAAAGAAGTTTTAAGGCAGGTTGGGTTGATCTAGGACCGATCCTAAGCACCAGGGCGACAAAGGAGATAAAATTCCATCAGCCCGGTTCCAAACTTCCCCGGCGGTCATAACATGAAGTGAAGGATCCGATGATGCGAAGGGGGAAGTTAAATGTATAAGAATGATTTTTTACCGTTTTTAATCTTCTTAATCCTTATTCTCCTGGTGCTTGGTGTTAATCACCGCTACTAAATCCACCCAATGAAGGATAATCCCGGGGGTTTCCCGGGTTTTTTATTGCGGATTTCGCATGTGCAGGCCGGAATCAGAGATTGATTTACTATTCAATTCACCTCTAAACTCTGGTAAAATAGAAGAAAACAAGACAGGGAGTACTTTCATGCAAAGAATAAAGATTGGATATTTGTGGCGGATGATGCTCTCAATCTTAATAATCGGACTGTTTCTTCTGCCCCCGCTGAACTTGAGCACCGCGGAGCAGGGGAAAAGTATTGCGATTAACCTGGCGAGCAATCCCTTGTCATTTGATCCGCAGCTTGCGCTGTATGATGCGGAAAAGATTCTTCTTGCCAATTTGCATGAAGGTTTGGTCGTTTGCGACCAAGGGGTTTTGCTACCGGGGGCAGCGGCGAAGTGGGTGATCTCCTCCGACGGGCGGACTTATACTTTCCATCTCAAAGAAACCTATTGGTCAAACGGCGACCGGCTAACCGCCTATGATTTTGAATTAGCCTGGAAACGGTTGCTGACGACGGAGAATCCCTCGCGCTGGCTCCTCGATGTCGTGAAGAACGCGGCTTCGTACCGGGAAGGGAAGATCAAGAACCTGGACGAAGTCGGGATTAAAGCCCTCGATGAAAAGGTTTTACAGGTTGTCCTGGAGGAACCCTGCAGTTATTTTTTGAACCTCCTGACTTTTCCGGCCTTCCTACCGGTCCATGCGAAATATATTAAAGAGAAGAATTTTGATTACGCCCCCGGCTTTTGCAGTAACGGACCTTTCCGCCTTGATAAGTGGGAGCCGCGGAACCATGCGATCTTGGTGGCGAATGATTATTACCGGGGAGAAAGAGGAAATATCAAAGAGATTAAAGTTACTTTTTTCCCGGCAAACACTGCGGTAGCTCTTTATACCGCAGGGATGATTGACCTCCTGGAAGAACCGCCGTTTTCGATTTTGCCGGGCTACGTGACGGACCTGGTGCAAGCTTCGACGATGGGGACAGGCTTTATCTATGTGAATACCCGGCGGCCGCCGCTCAACCAGGTTGCCTTCCGGAAAGCGCTGTCGCTGGCGATTAACCGCGATCTCCTGGTCGCGAAGACCTTAGGCTTCCGTGGAATTCCGGCGACAGGGTTAATCCCCCCGGGGCTCTCCGACAGTAAAAGCGGTTCGGATTTCCGGCAGACGGGCGGCGATTTAATCGGTCCGGCAGACGGGCAGAAATGTCTGGAACAATTGTATAATGCCGGTTATCCCAATGAGGACGGTTACCCGGAACTGGAGATTTTAGTGGTTGACAGCACGGTTCCCGCCGAGATGGCCAAGATTTTGGCGGAAATGTGGGAGCTTAACCTCGGGTTAAAAGTTAAAGTGAAAGCCGTGAAGTTTGAAGAGTTCATGGAACTGGCTTCGACCGCCCGCTTCTACCTGGCGCGCCAGGGGTGGGAGGGTGATTACCCGGATCCGATGACCTTTTTACGCCTCTTTCATTCTGAGGCGGCGGAGAATTTCACCGGTTATCAGGATGCGGAATATGATTACTGGCTCACGGAGGCGGCACGGCGCATGGATGTGAGCAGCCGCTACAAGATCTATCATCTCCTCGAAGAAAAGCTGATGGCCGATTTACCGGTGATCCCCTTGTACTTTAGTGTTAAACCGTATCTGGTCTCCGCCAAACTGGAGAAGGTGACCTACTCACCGCAAGGTTTTCCGCTTTTCCGGATGGCCCGTAAACTGGATTAGCCTGCCGGGGCTGACATAATATGCTGCCGCTTTTTTAAAGGATTTCCCACTGCAAAGCGAGAAATGAAGACTGATTGACTGTGGGCTTGTATGAGCGGAAAGGGTAGAATAACCGATGCGGATGAAAATCTTTAAGAATATTCTGAACCCCGTTATCCTGGCCTTCTTCCTTCTTTTCTCCGGTGTGCTCCCGGTGGCGGCCGCCGATCAGAAGCTGGAGATTGAGGCTTTACAGGTCGAGTATGATCCGGAACAGCGGATTTATGCTGCCGCCGGTGGCGTAAAGTTTTCAACCGAGGATTTTCTGCTCGAAGCGGAGCAGGTCTTTTATTACCAGGAAGAAGAGTTGGTGATTGCCGAAAAGGACGTGACCTTGACTACTTCCTCCGGAACCTGGAAAGGGGAGAAAATAGAGTATTCATTCCGTGATGGCCGCGGAAGGATTACCAAACCACGGGGGAGAGTTGGCGAGTCTTTGCTCATCGGGGCCTCCGGCGTGATCGACGGTGACCAGGAATATATGGAAGATGTGACCTTTACCAGGTGTGACCTGCCTGTTCCTTGTATTAAGATTAGAACCAGCCGGGTGGTGGTTGCGGATGGAAAGATTAAGAGCAAGGCAGGCTTGTTATATCTAAAAAACATTCCGGTCCTCCCGCTGCCGCCGTTGACCCTGCCGGCTGATGGCTATGAGGGTTGGCCGCAGTTGGAAGTGGGGGCCAACAGTACACGTGGCCTTTTCGTGGAGGGGATCTTCACCCATAAAGTCAGCGATACATTTGTCCTTGATTATGGGCTGGGGTTAGGCACCAAGCCGTGGCAGCGTTTGCGCAGCGGAGCTCGCTGGACGCCAACGCCTAACTTGACGATCACTCCAAGGCTGTACTGGGAGCCGGGAAAGAACCTGAACGGCAATGCCGTCCTGGTTTACCGTTTTCCACGCAGTGTGCAGTTGCGCGCCGAGCTAGACCGTGATTGGTATACCCGGTCGACGGTCGGTGAAGATACGCTGAACCTCGGCTTCCCGCTCTTTAAGAAGACCAGGGGCGAACTGGTGTACAGTACAAACATGAACGATAATCAGCGGGGGCTCCGCAGACGGCAGGATTACGGCGGAAGAATATCAACCAGCCTGCTGCCCGGGTTTACGCTGTCGACTGCCCTTTTTTACGGCGACGGAACCTTGCCTGCCGGAAGATTTAACGGTTGGTACTGGGAAACCTCCTGGAACGGCAGGCTCAAGCTTGCTTCAACCTGGCGGGTTGAGGTTGAAGGGAAACATCGTTGGCAAAAGGGGCTAGATCTGAATTGGGTGACGAATAAAGTAAGGTTGGTCAAGGATCTACACTGTTTCAGGGTTGGTTTGGCCTATAACCTCATTAGCGAGAGCTATGAGTTTGATTTCGGGTTTAACTGGTAAAAAACCATGTAGCTTTGCCCCGGTGTAGAGAAATAAACTTTTGCCCGAAAGCACCTGAAAGGGTTCGCCCGGAAAGGTGCTTTTTTTATGCTTTCTAGCCTGCTTCCGGCTGACCGGAAATTTTCTTTGGACTTGCCTGGTTTTGGCCTGATTCCTACATAAACAGCGCGGAGAAAGTATAAGATAAGAGGAAGAAGACCAAAGCGGGGGAGAAAAAGTGGGAAACCCCTTGAATCATTTATCCGGGGCGGAGTGGCTGTATTGGACAAATACAATCTACCCGACGAACTACCCGCCGGATCCGACGCACCGGTTACGGAAAAGACACGGGGCGATTAAACCGCCGGAATTAATGGCGGAGATTATCCGCTTTTTTACAAAAAAAGGCGAACTGGTGGTTGACCCGTTCGCCGGGGTCGGTAGCACTTTACTCGGGGCGGCACTGTCCGAACGGAAAGCGGTGGGGATTGAAATCAATCCGGAGTGGGTACGGATTTACCAGGAGATTACCGCTTGCTTTTCGGTTAAGGAAGAGAGGCTGGTTGAGGGCTTGGCGGGACGGAAGATTGACGGGATAATGCTGACGGGAGACTGCCTGCAAGAACTGAAGAAATTCCCCGCCGGCCAAGTGGCCGCCGTGATCACTGATCCCCCGTACGGGTGTAACCACCGGGTTGATTTTGCGACGGAGACCAATTTTTCGATGTATAATCCAGGGGAAGATTTGGACTTGGGGAATGCCCCCGATCTCTCCACCTATCTTGAGAAGATGGCGGCATTTGCCCGGGAGGCTTGGAGAATTCTGCTGCCCCGCCGGTATCTGGTCGTACTGATTGGGGACCGTTATCTGAACGGTGAATATTACCCCTTAAGTACGAAAGTGGCGGAGGAGATCCAAAAAACCGGGTTTAAATGGAAAGGGACGCGAATCTGGTGGAATCAGGCCACCCAGCGGCCATTGCGGCCTTATGCCATTAACAAATGTTTTGTTTCAAATATTACCCACCAAAATATTCTGATCTTCCGGAAAGGTTAAAGGGGATAATCCGGCGCGCGGGCTGGCGGCTTGCAGGTGACGCGAGGAGTTGCTGGAAATACGTTTAAAGAAGGGAGTTTCTGATCGTTGTTGCCCGCTGGGGGGGTTGAAATCTTCCGTAGATATGATATAATAAAAATACCGAAATGAACTTTTTATCGACCTCGATGGGTGGTGAAGATTAATGGTCTTCCAACTATCTAAAGAAGAGGTCCTAAAAGTTTGTAAAGAATGTAATAGTTTTGATGAAGACAATGAATCCTGTGTCAAGAAAGATGAACCTGCCCGGACCTTAAATACTGTTCGTATCTGTAAAAAGTGGGATGAGCATTACGGAGGTAAATGTCTTTTTCGTGGCCAGCCCTGAACGGGCTTTTTTTCTCTAACCAGATTACACACGGGCCTGTAGCTCAGCTGGGAGAGCGCTGCGTTCGCATCGCAGAGGTCAAGGGTTCGAATCCCTCCAGGTCCACCAAATATAAAAAAGATCCGGTTCCCAAAAGGGAACCGGTTTTTGTATGTCTAGGGGGACTTATGTTAAAAACTGTACTTAACTTTCAAGCAGATTTCGTCCAAATCTTTGAGCGACCCGAGGGTGGTCCCCGGCTGGCCGTCGATTATGCGTACGCCAAGGATTATCTCAGTGTTCATTTCGGGGTAAAGACAGAGTTGGGGTTGATAAAGAATCGCGTAATTATCGCGGAAATTCTTAAAATCCCTTACTTCCAGGCATGTGTTGAACGGGATTTTTACTTTGCCGTCGGCCAGCGTCCATTCAAGACAACTGACAAAGTACGAACCGAGATTGTCAGCACCCATTTCTTGCGGGAACCCATACAGATACTGCAGATTGGCATAGAAGGAGCCGCTCGCATAATCCATGCCGATCAGGTATTTTTGGTAAGCTTTTTTCTCGAGGGTAGTAATCTCCAGTTTCTGTCCGATGAGCGGCGTCAGATCCGAGGTGGCCTTAACTTCTTCCGGGAAGAAGACCGCCATTTCTCCCCAGAAGCCAAGGTCGCCATAGGAGCCGGCCAGATCAAACCCCAAAATTCTCCTGGTTGGATAAACCCATTCACAGAGACAATCGACACCTCCCATTTGGGGAGTGAAGGTATACTTGGGGACCGGGAGGGTGGAGCGGCCATCGACATAGCTGATGGAGAAATCCAGCCCGAACAGGGATTTTTCCAGTTTAACTCCCCACCCGGCCGGTTCCTTCTCAGGGATAATCGTTTTGTCCTCATATTTCTTAATGGGTACCGGGAAAGTGGGTGACGTGGACATAAACGAATCCTTGTTTAGGGTGGCGGGTGCAAAGGCCGGGAGATAGACACCGGTAATGGTAAATTCACCGAGATAGGCAGAGGCTTTCAGCGCATAAGAGCCCAGATACTGACCAAAATTAAAGATATCCCTTAAGTCTTCCGGATTAAGGTTATTGGTCGGGTTAAGCAGATAACCTGTTCCCCAGGGGATTAACTGTTTGCCGATCCGGAGATCAATCGCTTTATGGGGAAAAGCATAAAGATCCAGATAAGCTTCGTTGATCTCCAATTGTGCCGGATAGAGTTTGGTGGACTCCAACTGGGTCGGGGCGTTGTCTGTACTGACATCCGCAGTATCAAGACCGGGGATCCGGTAGCGCAATTCGGCATAAAAGTGGGCATCATTGGCGGTGACTTCGGGTTGGAGGCGAAGATTTGACTCCAACCAGGTCAGTCCCTGCCCGTTACCAAGACTGAACCTGCTTTCCGTCTCCAATGATCCACTCCAGACCAATTCAGCAGCATGGACCGGCGGAACGCAGAGAACCAGTCCAAGCAGGAAAAGCGAAAGAGAAGTGAAAGAACGACTAAATTTCCTTTTCATCCAATGAACCCTCCTTTTTGGGAAGCTCTGTGGATTACCGGCTGAGGTAACGTTCGGTAAAGAATTCGTCACTGAGGCCGGTATCAAACTCAACCTCCTCGATGAACATGACCGTTTTATGCTTCTTTTGCACGTCCTCCATCTCCAGTTCCCGGGCGACCAAATAACCGGCAACCTTTTCGATCTTCCGGCTGGTGAGGATCTTGGCCAAGTTCTGCTTTTGGTCGTAAAACTCCACGCGTCTGGGGTAATAGGATGCTTGATCCACCCACATGCGTAACCGGGCGTAACCGGTCTCGTTCTGCGGGGTTGCCTTCAGCTCGAGAACATATTGGTTCTCTTCGGTGCCTAGCAGTTGGGAAGACCACTCGTCACCATAGTGCTGGGTGCCGAGATCTTGATAGGTGAAGTCGGTACCGGCGAATTTACCGCTTTTCTGCCGGGCGGCGATCCGTTGCGTCTTTTTGTACGCCGGCATATAGACATAGAAAACATCATTGGGCAAAGAGAGGAAGCCAATCCCTTTTTGACTGGCCGGCGCAAGGAATTTACCCATCCGCATCTCCTTGCCCTTTTGCATCATCATGAATTCCCGTGTTTCTTCTTTTCCGTCTTTATCGATCAAGACCAATCTGATGCTCATCTTCTGGTCCTTGGGCGCATTCAGTACTTCGTTAACTTGGTCTAAGATCGATTGGGCGGTTGATCCTTGACCGGAGACCGCAAGGCAGACCGGGAGAAGGAGACAAACAATAAGGAAAAGGGGGAATATGGTTTTTTTCATCATCCTCACACTCCTTTATTTATACTTTCCGCTACTGCTTTCCCCGGTTGGCGCAGCCGTCCTTTCCGGCTTACCTGCCCCGGTTCAGCAGGGGCGGAAAAAATATTTGTCCGATCATATAAGAATAAAATGAGCGCCGGCAGGATGACCAGGGTGGCAAAACCCGAGCTGAGCATGGTGAGCGCGACTAAGGCGCCGAAACGTTGGAGCGGTACCAATTCGGCAAAGAGAAAGACGAGGAAACCGGCGGCGACCGTCAGGACATTGATGATGATGCCCCTGCCGGTTGTTTGCAAGGTCCTTTGGATGGCGGTGTTCGGCTCAGGAGTAATCCGGATCTCCTGGCGGAAACGGTTAAGGAAATGGATTGCGTAGTCAATCCCGATCCCAATGGAGACACCGGCCACCAAGACCGTGGCGATATCAAGCGGGATCCCGGTGTACCCCATGAACCCATAGATGATGACCAAGGTGAAGATAATCGGGACAAGCCCGATGATCCCGCCGCGGAGGGAGCCGAC
>JAKOVI010000096.1 GCA_029782135.1 Bacillota bacterium | reverse complement strand
AGGTGGTCGCCGGCGATAATCTTCCCTTGACCCAAAAACTCTTCCCGCAGGTCTCGTCCATGACCAACCCTTCGTATGAGCAAGGGCGAACCGCGGGGAAGATGATCGTGACGATAATTAATGAAGGCCGGGATCAGCCGGGAGTGAATTTAAAGACGGAATTTGTGATCCGGCAAATGGAGCCGGGGAAAGCAACGAACTACTTTAGCTAATCCATTTAAACAGAACGGGCCGTAAACTAATGGATCCTCCCCCCGGTCTTATCTATCAAGAAATATTTTAAAGCCCAGTTTAAGCCCAAGATGGCATCTTGGGCTTCTTTACTTACAGTCGCCTACTGGGTGCCTGTTCATCCGGAAGTCCGGGGAGACTATTTAGGGAAGGGTGATCAGATGGCGGGAGTTGGCGGGCGCCAGTTTTGGCGCCGGTTATCGAAGAGGAGGAAAACGGTTTAGAATCACGGATTCTACGTAGAAGAAAATGTATTTAAAAGGAGGCAGACATCGTGCGGTATAACTTTGACCAGATCATTGAACGGGCGGGGACGGATTGTTTAAAATGGGATGGCCGGGAAGCGGTTTTTGGCCGCCAGGAGATCCTTCCGCTTTGGGTGGCGGATATGGATTTTGCGGCACCACCGGCGGTGGTGGCGGCCCTTCAAAAACGGGCCAGTCACCCGGTTTACGGGTACCCACTCAGGACGCCCGCGGTTGATCAGGCGATCAGCGGCTGGCTGAAGAAACGGCATGGCTGGACCGTGGAGGCCGACTGGCTTCTCCTCACGAACGGGGTGGTCCCGGCGTTAAATCTCGCGGTACTGGCATTCACCGAACCAGGTGATAGCGTAATTATTCAACCTCCGGTCTACCGGCCGTTTTTTAAGGCGGTGGAGAATAACAAGCGGGAGCTTCTCCTCAACGGGCTAAAGGAAGAAAACGGCCGGTATACGATTGACTTTGAACAGTTGGCACGGATGGTCGATGACCGGACGAAAATGCTGATCTTCTGTAGTCCGCATAATCCGGTCGGCCGGGTTTGGACGAGGGAAGAGCTGACCAAGCTCGGTCAGTTCTGCCTGGAACACCGGATCTTGCTCGTCTCTGACGAGATCCATTCTGATCTGGTCTATAAGGGCTATACGCATATCCCGCTTGCTTCCCTGACTCCGGAATTGGCCAAGAATACGATTACCTGTATTGCACCGAGTAAAACCTTTAATGTGCCGGGTTTGGCCACGGCGGTAACGATCATCCCGGATCAGGAACGGCGGGAACGTTTCCGGCGGATCATGGAGGCGACCGGGGTGGGAGCCGGCAACCTATTCGGATTATGCGCCCTCCAAGCCGCTTACGATGAAGGTGAGGAGTGGCTGGAGGCTTTACTCGACTATTTACGGGGCAATCTGGAAACGGTAATGGAGTTTGTCGCGGAACGGCTCCCCGGGATTAAGGTAATCAAGCCGGAAGGGACTTTCTTAGTCTGGCTGGACTTCCGTGGTCTCGGATTGACGCCGGAGCAGTTGTCGGCTTTCTTGATTAACGAAGCTAAAGTCGGGCTTAACGACGGCCGCGGTTTTGGCCCAGGGGGAGACGGTTTTCAACGGATGAATATCGCTTGCCCGCGTGCGGTGTTAAAAGAAGCATTAATCCGGATCGAGCAGGCTGTTTCCCGGAGAATATAAAGATGAGACAAAGAATTCAAACTTACAGACAAAGGAAATGTAAAAAAAATGCAATACATATATTTATTAATAGATTATTTACGATAAGGAGGAGTGTTTTTGCGTAAAACAACCAATCTCTTAATACTAAAGAAAAAGGGTTTTCTTCTTGTGTGGGCGGGAGTGCTCATCGCGCTGGTTTTCTCCCTGTTTTCGCTAGCTGCTTCTGATCCGGTGGTGACCGAGGAATTTACAGAGAATACCCAAAATTTCTTTACTACATATGAGGGTAAATGGTATTACCAAAACATAGGGAAGAGCGACTTAGAGAAAGGGACCATTGTTGCCACAGTGGATTCCGGGATTCTAAAGATAACAACGAAAGCTTCCAAAACGCCCCATATTGTCAGTAAATTTACTCCGAACTCACAAAATTACGCGGTGACAGCTGTGGTGAAAACGGGGCCGACGGCCAGTGCCGGAGTTCTCGGAAGATGGTATGATAAGGAATACTTTTATACCCTTCGTCTCCGTGGGAACGGCGAATTAGATCTGAGCAACAGTAAAGTCGGTGGAGAAACATTAAAATCACTTAACACAGGTCTCCCCTTGACTGTGAATGTACCTGATTTTAACCCGGATAAATGGTATAAGGTGACCATGGAAGTGAAAAATGAAGGAAGCGCTGTCGTAATTTTGGGTTATTTAGATGACCAACTGCTGATGAACGTGAAGTTTACTGATCCCAAGCTCCAAATCACTGAAGGTTCCCCCGGGTTATACTGTTCAGTCAACAATGATATCGCTGAATTTGAAAACTTTGTAGTGACTATGCTTGATTAAGCTATTCCATTAAAGCGAAAAAGGGTCTTTGGTTTGCCAAAGGCCCTTTTTTATCTTTTTATGGTGGGCAGTGCTTAAGGGCGAATTTCAGTTGGCTAAAAGATTACGGGGAATCCGGGGCCTCCGGCTGAACGGGGCGGAAACCAAGCGGCCGGTTAAACGGACGAGGCTTTTCAAGCCGGCGTAGATTCCCCACGCGAGAATTAAACCGCATAAAGCATAGGCTGCTCCTTCAAGCGTCGTGGGGATTCCCGGGGTAAAATCAGCCCAGGTTTCCCGGCATAATACCGGATCAAGACTGCGCAGAAAAACCCACCAGCGGGTCCAGGGAGAGGCTGCTTGTAAACGCTGATAAGACTGTTCCAAAGTACCGATACGCTGGATCAACTCATTGATGATCTGGCCGGATGAAGCTAAAACTTCATTCCCGGAATTGACATGAATGGCGATGTATTCCTCAAGAGTGAGATTAAAATATTCGGCCGTCATTTCATAGCGGAGTAATAAGAACTTTGCTTCGGCGAGATGCCCGCCCAAGCGTTGCAGATACTGACTGAAAAACTGGGGGAATTGCGCCATTCCGGCTGCTCCGAGCAAGGCTAACAGGCGGTCAAGCAAACCGTTGAGCAAGCGGAACGGGTATTTAAGAAAACGCATCAGAGCCCCTCCCTTTTTAAACCGTGGCTAATGCTCGATCTTTTTTTGTATCCGCTAATTTGTGATCATTTAGATAACGAACTGGTTGTCGCAAATGACCAACGATATTTGTATTATATCATAACATTCCGAAAGCGGAAAATTAAACCAGACCCGCGAAAAGAATAAGTTTAATCTCCACGGTAATAATTTTTCATCCGATTGCTCCCAGAGACTTCTTCCCGCTCAAACTGCGGATTTTAACGTGACCCTTTCAGTACCGTACTTGAGATTAAACAACCGGTGACAAAGAAACCCCAGTTAAAAAAGTCCTTTTATGCGCAGAAAAAAATTGTGAAGAAAAGAAGGAATCTAGGTTAAAAGAGAGAAACAAAATATGTAGTAAAGCTGTCTGACAGCAAGGCTGCATAACTTATTTTGCATAAAATTAACATAAAGAAGTGGGCGGAAGCTTTGCCAAACCGGAGTTGCAAGCGAAGGAGAGGCGGCAACGGCTAGGGAACCGCCGGAGGATTTCTGAAGGCAGCCGTTACCGCCGGCAGTATGGTCTAGGGTTATCCTGGTGAGGCTATAAGTAGAAAACAAAGTTAAGGCGGGAACGCCAATATTCTATAACTATAACAAGATAAGGAGTAGTGCAGATGGAAAAATTACAAGACCGTGTAGCTTTAGTAACCGGATCGGCCCAAGGGATGGGTTACACTATTGCCCGGTGTTTACTGGAAGAAGGAGCCCGGGTCTTAATAAATGACGTGAATCAGGAGACGATTGACCGCGCAGTGGCCGAACTGGACAAAGAATTCCCCGGCCGGGTGAAAGGACGCAAGGCCGATGTTACCAACAAGGCCGAAGTCCAGGCGATGATTGATGATCTCTGCCGGGAGTGGGGAACGATCGACATTTTAGTGAACAACGCGGGCGGCAGCCTGCACACCCCGTATAAATTGGAAGAGATTGAAGAGAAACACTGGGATCTGGTGTTGAATGTTAATCTGAAAGGAGCTTTTTTCACCTGTCAGGCCGCAATCCCCTATATGGTTAAAGCCGGGAAAGGCGCCATTATCAATATGAGTGCGCTGGCCGGGCACTGGCGGGCTTCCCTGGCCGGTGTTCAGTACACCGCCGCGAAAGCGGGTGTCGAAGGCTTAACCCGGCAACTGGCTTACGACTGGGGTCCGTCCGGAATCAGAGTAAACGCCGTCGCGCCCACCGTAACCATTACCGGTGACCGGATGAAAAACCTCTGGGAGGATAAGGACCAGGCTGAACGGGAGAAAATTGTGGCCAATATCCCGCTCCGGCGGCTGAGTGTTCCGGAGGAGATTGCCAAAGCCGTGGTCTTTTTAGCTTCCGATGACGCCAGCTACATTACAGGTATTACGCTGGATGTCGTCGGCGGACGTTATTTGAGATAAAGAGGAGAGAGCAAGGAATGAAGCACATTCAGGGATATGTCCTTCTACCCCAACCAATTGAGGAAGAAGCCTATCAGATGCTGAAGGCGGCCGGTTTGGAGGTTGTCGTAGCCCCGGATCCGAAACCGGAGACGGTGGCGCCGCTCATGAAAGGGGCGAAAGCCGTCGTCCTGCGGACAGGGATCTTTATGGATGAAGCGCTGATCAAAGCCAGTGACGATCTGTGGACGATCTCCCGGACCGGCGGGGGAGTCGATAATGTTGACTTGAAGGCGGCGACGGAACACGGCGTGATCGTCACCTCCAGTCTGGGCGTAAATGCTTCGACGGTCGCCGAACACACCCTCGCACTGGTTATGGCTTTGTTCAAACAGTTTTTCCTCCTGGACCGGGAGGTCAGAAAGAACAATTTCAAAATCCGCTATAAAAACTACCCCCAGGATGTGCAAGGTAAGCGCTTGGGGATTGTCGGCTTCGGGCGGATCGGTCAGATCCTGGCCGGCTACTATCATCCAATCGCCAAAACGAAGCTGTTGGCCTATGACCCGGTTTTGCCGGAGGAAGTAAAAGACCGTTTCCGGGAGATCGTCGACTTTGTAAGCCTGGATGAACTGCTGGCGGCGGCCGATGTCGTTTCGATCCATGTGCCGCTTAATCAGTATACCAGGAACATGATTACCTGGGAACAATTGAAGAAGATGAAACCAAGCGCCTATCTGGTTAATGTCTCCCGGGGCGGGGTCGTAAACGAACAGGATCTGATTAAAGCGTTGCAAGAAGGGGTCATCAGAGGTGCCGGCCTCGATGTCTTCGAGAGCGAACCGATTCCTGAGGACAATCCGTTGCTTACCCTGGAGAATGTAATCTTGACTCCGCATACGGCGGCGCTGACCGATGAGTGTGTGGTGCGGATGGCGACCGAGGCGGTTAAACGGGTTATTGCCCTTTTCAACGGCGAGCAACCGGAGATGATCGCCAACCCTGAAGTTCTCAAACTGGAGAAATGGCAGCATTTGAAGCAAGCCTAATAAAATACGAAATACGGTTCTAATCTTACCGGGTACGGAAAAGGTTCACCGATAAACAAGACCGCTTCCGGTCCGGTTTCGATGCCGAAAGTAAAGAATACGCAACAAGTCCTGATAAAGGAGGAAGAGAAATGGAGATCCCGAAAAAAATGCTAGCTGCGCAACTGGTGGCCCGCGGTCAGATTGAACTGCGCGAAGTGGATGTCCCGGTACCAGGCCCCGGGGAAGTATTGATCCGGGTTGAAGCCTGCGGAATCTGCGGGACGGATGTTGAGATCCGGGATCATGGAATGCCCGGTGAACCGGCGATGCCCTTTACGATGGGGCATGAGTACGCCGGAGTGGTTGTCCAGCTCGGGCCAACTGTTGATGAGTTTAAAATTGGCGACCGGGTAGCCTCGGAAGTCCATAAGGGTTGTGGCCGTTGCCACAATTGTATCATGGGTGAATATACCGCGTGTTTGAATTTTGGCAAGCCGGAAAAAGGACATTCCGCCAGCGGCATGACCACCGACGGCGGCTTCGCCGAATATGCAATTAAACATGTCAATACGCTTTATAAGATCTCCGATCAGATCTCATTTGACGAAGCGGCAATCATTACCACCGCCGGTTCGGCCTTTTATGCGATCGACGCGATGGGCGGGTACATTGCCGGGGATACGGTGGCGATTGTTGGCCCTGGACCGATCGGGCTGGCGCTGGCGCAAGCCTCGAAAGCGCTGGGTGCGGATAAGGTGATTTTAACCGGTACCCGGCAGGGCCGGTTGGAACTTGGGAAGAAAATGGGCGCCGATTATACGGTTAATGTTAAGGAAGGCCAGGATCCGGTAGCCGTCGTCCGGGATCTAACGGGCGGCCTTGGCGCGGATGTTGTCTTTGATGCAGCCGGGACCAGTGATTCGCTGGATACCGCTTTGAATCTGGTCAGGCCGGGGGGAGCAATTGTGATGGTTGCTTTCTACAAAAAACCGGTCACCGTCAATATTAATCGAGCGGTGGTGCGGAACGTTCATTTATATACGGTCCGCGGTGAAGGACGCCGGAATGTACGGCGCGCCCTTTCGCTCTCCGCCCAGAACAAGATTGATTTGAAACCGTTGATTACTCATCACTTCCCCTTGCGGGAGATTAACCGGGCTTTTGATACTTTCACACAAAGAATTGATAACGCGATTAAAGTAATTGTACATCCGCAGGAATAGAGGAGATTATTTCCGGCCAGCGCTTTTCCTCCTTTCTGAGATTGAGCAATTGTAACAACTGTGCATAATTAATGCACTCGAAGGGAGACAAATGCAACAAAAGAAACCGGGCATGAGGGAAGAGCAGCGCCCACCATGCCCGGGGAGGAAAGCTCCGGGTAATGGCAGGTTGAGATTCTTAGAAGAACGATGCGGATAGGAGGAAGGGGGGATCACCGGCCAGGAAAAAAGTCGGCCTTGGTTTGTGATTAAAAATAATAAAACAGGAGGTCAGGAGGTTAACAATGAAGAGAAATCGTTGGTTATTGGCTTTAATCGTGCTTGTGTTGGCGCTCTGTTTAGGTACGGGGCTGATCAGCGCCCAACAGGTAAGAAGGTACGCATACAGCGGCAGTAACCCCGGCGGTGTTTGGTATACGATGTGCGGTGGAATCGTTAAATTACTTAATGAGAAACTGCCTCCCAGTCTGCGGGTGGACTTGATCGCCAGCGGCGGTTCGGTGCTGAATACCCGGCGTTTAGCTTCCGGCGAAGCGCAACTGACCATGTCCTACTCTACTCACCTCTGGGAGTGCTGGAATGGTAAAGGGATTATGCAAGGCCGTCCCAGCGACAGCCCGCGGATTATGTTTGAGATCTACAAGAGTGACCACTATTTTGTCACCTTGGCCAACAGCGGGATTAAAAGCTTGAAAGACCTTCAAGGAAAACGTGTGGTTATTGGTTCTCCGGGATCGGGTTCCAGTGACAACTCGCGGTTTACCTTTAATACCCTCGGGATCAAAGTGATCGAATCCGAATTGGCCTTTGGTGAGGCGGCCACCGCTCTGGCGGAGGGTAAAGTGGACGCTTTGGGGATGAGCGGCTCACCGGCAGCCGGGATCGTTGAGTTGGCGGCGACCCGCGACATCTACATCATTCCGTTTACCGATGAAGAACTGGATAAGATCGTTTCGGCCGGTCCTTTCTTCTCCAAGGGTGTTATGCCTGCCAATACTTACCAAGGCCAGACCAAAGATGTTCCGGTCTTCATGTTCACTGTTTACCAAGTAGCCAGCAAAGATGTACCGGCGGATGCTGTCTACGAAATGATGAAAGTCTGCTTCAGCCCAGAAGGCAAAGAGTACTTAGCCGCTGTCCATCCCAACTGGAAGTCGATGGGTGACGACCCGGCACTGGTTAAAGCGCTGGGCATCCCTTATCATCCAGGGGCTGAGCGTTTCTGGAACGAACAACGGAAGAAATAAGGATGGAGAGGGAACAGAGGGACCTCCCTCTGTTCCCCGTATAATAGGCCGGTCTTTGTTCTTCTTTTCTCATCACAACAAGCCATCAGTGACGCGACCGTTAAATGATGAGGAGGTACGGCGTTGGCTAAAAAACGGGATAATCTCAACAAGTTTTTCCAGACGATTGTGAGCATCATTGCCATCAGTTTTTCCGCCTTTTATTTTTACACTGCTGGTTTCGGTATTCTCTCCAGTGAGACCCATCGCGGGATCTATCTGTTGGTCACCTTCCTGCTTAGCATTCTCCTTTATCCGGCCAGCAAGAAATATCCGAAAAGCAAGATCTTATATGTGGTGGATGCGCTTTTTGTCGCGATGGCGTGTGCATCGGTGCTTTACTGGATTCTGCAGTATAAAGAATATGCAACCTACCGGGCCGGTTGGACCAACCAGTGGGATTTAATCTTCGGGCTCATTGTGATGCTTGTTTCCTTAGAAGTTACCCGCCGGGTGATGGGGAATATCTTACCGGTCATCGCCCTGGTTATGCTGGTCTTAACATATTTCGGGCCCTACCTGCCCGGGATTTTCAAGCACGGTGGGATCAGATTATCGTCGATGGTAGAATATTACTACTACACTGACGGGATCTTCGGGACGATTGTCAACACCTTTGCAACCTATATTGTGCCTTTCCTGATCTTTGGCGCTTTTCTTAATAACACCGGCGGCGGCGATTTCTTTATGGATCTTGCCAGTTCGTTGACTGGACACATTGCCGGAGGACCGGCCTTGATTGCCGTGGTCAGTAGTGCTATTTTCGGTTCGATCTCCGGGAGCGGGGTGGCCAATGTGGTGGCCACCGGGACCTTCACGATTCCGATGATGAAGAAGGTCGGGTATAAACCGGAGTTTGCCGGCGCAGTAGAGGCTGCTGCTTCTTCCGGCGGGCAACTCTTACCTCCGATCATGGGTGCGGCTGCCTTTGTGCTGGCCACTTTGACCCAACAACCGTACTCCGTGATTGCCCTGATCAGTTTTGCACCGGCCATTCTTTACTACATTGCCCTTGGGTTTATGGTTTACTTCCAGGCACGCCGCCTTGGACTGCGCGGTCTGCCCCGGGAAGAGTTGCCTAAATTCTCCGAGGTGATGAAGAAGGGTTGGTATTATGCCTTTACGATTGTCGTCGTTGTTATTGTCATCTCGTTAGGCTACTCTGCTCCGGCAACGGCGTTCTGGGGTTCCCTCTTTGTGGTTGTCTGTAGCATGCTGCGGAAGGAGACCCGGTTTACCCTTGGCAAACTGGTGAAGACCTTAAAGGAGGCCGGTACCAGTGCGCTGAGCGTCGGGGCGACGGCCGGGACTTTAGGGATTATTATGGCCAGTCTGACGCTCTCCGGTTTAGGGGTGAAGTTTTCCAGTTTGATCCTCTCAGTCGGGCAAGGGAATCTCTTCCTGACGCTTATTCTCGTCGCCTTTATCGCCACTATTATTGGGATGGGCTTGCCAACGACCGCTGCTTATATTATCATGTCGATTCTGGCGGCGCCATCGCTTATCCAGTTGGGGATTGCCCCGGTTGCTGCCCACATGGTCTGCCTTTGGTTTGCTGTTATTTCTAATATCACCCCGCCCGTCTGTGTGGCGGCCTTTGCCGGGGCCAGTATTGCCAACGCGCATCCCATGAAAACAGGGTTAAATGCGGTTCCGCTGGGGCTCTTTATGTACATTCTACCGTTCTTCTTCGTCTATGAACCGGCCATCTTTGTCTACGGACAGGAGTTATCGGTCAGCATCAAGATTATCGCCAGTTTGCTGGTGTCGATTGCTTGCTTTGCTGCCGGTTTCCAGGGCTGGTTCTTCCGGAATCTACGGAGTTGGGAACGCCTGCTCTTCTTGATCACTGCCCCCTTATTAGTCAGTACTAGTCTCTTCACCGACCTTGCCGGGTACATCATCGTAGTTGTAATGGCAGTTTACACCTATAAGACGGCAAAACAGATTAACAATCCGGCGATCGCCGCCTAACAACAGGAAATACAAAACGAAGGAGGTAGTGCGGTGAGAACGATTACGTTGGCCGAGCAACCATTGGTAAAAATTCAAAACCGGAACGGGCTTTACCACCGGAATATTGTGGACAAGAGTATTGGGGCGCAAAACTTTACCTTCCACTATGCCAAGATGGAAGAGGGCGGTTTCGGCGTCTCCCATAGTCACCCTGAGAATGAACATTTTCTCTTGGTAATCTCCGGTGAGTTGGAACTGCGCAATGAGCAGGAAAGCCACCGGGTACCGGCGGGAACCGGCATCTTTGTTTATCCGGGTGAGGTTCACGAGGTAATTAATGTTCACAAAGGACCGACCGAATATTACGTGATGTATAGCCCGCCGC
>JAKOVI010000083.1 GCA_029782135.1 Bacillota bacterium | reverse complement strand
CGAGCATAAACGGGACGGTCAAGGCGCCGGTCGTGGCGCCGGAAGCATCGAAGGAGATCGCAATAAATCCGGAAGAAGAGAAGATGCCAAAGACCAAGATCAACAGGTAGATCAGGGTCAACATTTTATTTAAAGGAAGGTTGAAAACAATCCGGAAGAGACCGGCGGTTAGTAAGAGGGCGATCCCGACGGAAACAACCGCGACGATACTGGTTTGCGAAAGGGCTCCGGCCGTTACCGCTTGAACTTGGCCGGCTAAGATATGCAGATCCGGTTCGGCAATCGAGATAAAAAACCCCAAAACCAAGCTGGCGAGACCGACGATCCAGACATTATTACTTTGGGCAAGGGCATTCCCCATCAGGTTACCAATAGGGGTAATGCCGATTTCAACACCGAACAAGAAAATCGTCAGTCCGATGATGATGAAGAAGGCTCCGAGGAGAAACCTTATCAACATATGATAATCGAGAGGGGTGAAGGTTGAATGTAGGATTAAAACAATCAATGTAACGGGAATTACGGCGTATAGGACTTCTTTAAATTTCTCCAGGAGAACATTCAAATAGCAGTCACTTCCTTCCTAATTATAGTATAATGATCAAGGGGCAGGGTGATAAAAAAGGGTGTGGTGATTCTGATGGCGTAAATTTATGAAAATGGGTTTTAGGGATTGAAAAATGTTGATTTGTGTTATTTTTGCCTACATACATCAAGGAGATGAAGATAAATAGGACTATATCTCTATTATAAAGAGAATTTGCTTTGATTTCACGATTTATTTTGTTATATTTTTATTTTTTTCGAAGCTTATATTTAAAAGTAACATTCTGTACCAAAAAGGAATTTCCGATTTCGGCCTGGAAGTGGACTAACACATCAAGATCCGGTCTCAACTATAATGATTATAAGGTTTGTACGTGGAGGTGAGACCGGTTATGGATAAGGCTTATTTCATAAATGAGTCGCTCAGACAAAACCGCTTCTGGACACAGATCATGTCGGAACACGCCCTCTTTATCCGCGAAGGGTTACCCTGTACAGAAATAGCATTAATTGAAGAAGCAAGACAATTGGAGCAGCTCTTTGCCAATTTGAAAGCCCGCGCCGACCAGACGCCAAGGGAGCAGGCGGCGGTCTGCGCTTTGAACCAGGAAGTGATTCAAGCCTTGGGCCGGATTATTGAGTTTAAGACTTTCGTGTTAAAGCGGATGATCACCTGCAGCCTCGGTGGCTTTAACTATCCGTTGTTGATGGATCATATCCGGCGGGAGGCGATCCGTTTTCGGGTTAATTTACTCAAGCTAAATAATAACATCCAGACGCCGCTGGCCGAATTGGCCCTGGAAGAGGAGATCTTTTGGCTGCGGATTATGGGGGATCATGCCTGGTTTATCGCCCATCTGTTGGATCCGTCGGAACGGCCGTTGGTCCAACGAGCAAGCGAGTTCGGGGAGAAATTCGAGACCTTGCGCTTGCAAGGGGAGGATCTCCAGTCAATGCTGGTCCCGCGGGACTATGAAAACCACCTGTTACCCGCCTCGCTGATGGGTGGACCGTTACCGCCGGGATTTGGCAACCTCAAGGAGCCATTTGTCATTCCCAGACTGCAAAGGTTTAATGGCGAAGTGATCGAGGCAACGATGGGAATCAGGGATTTCAAAGCGGTTGCTTTGCAGTTGGTCGAAACTTGCAAAGTGCTGAGTCTAATTTCGCCTCTCCTGGCCAGCCACGTCCTGCGGGAAGCGGAAATGGCCTTGGCGGATCTGGAGCGGGTCGAACGGGAATTAAATACGATGAAGTAAGCGCCGGAGGCTACTGCCCACGCCGGCGAAGTGATAGAAAATTAAACTGAAAGACTGCCTTTCCATATGGGCAGTCTTTTTTAAGCCTCTTCGGCCAGCAGTTCCTGGACGTAAGTGGGGAGGGCGAACGAAGCTGTATGCAGGCCGGTATTATAATACCTGGTTTTCAGCTTGTATTGCTCCCACTGTTTCGGTTTAAAACCGGCGACCGGATCGAGAGTCTTGGCGGCGAAACCGAAGAGCCAATGGCCGGAGGGATAAGTCGGCATGAAAAACTGGTAGACCCGGGCGACCGGGAAGGTGGCTTTGATCTTCTGGTGGGCGCGCTTCATCTCCCGGGCATCGTGCGGGTAATATGGGCTTTCGTGTTGGTTGATCAGGATCCCGTTGGCGGTTAAGGCCCGGTAACAGTTGCGGTAAAATTCATGGGTAAAAAGGCCTTCACCCGGACCGACCGGATCCGTGGAGTCGACCAGGATCAGATCATATGTCCCTTCCGGGGTGTTCTTTATAAACTCCACGCCGTCGGTAAAATGCAGCTTAAGCCGGGGCTCGTGTTCGAAAACGGCAGCGGTTTGGGGTAAATACCGTTGACAAAGGCGGACCACCCGCTCATCGATCTCAACCAGGTCAATCCGCTGGACCGTTGGGTAGCGCGCCACTTCACGGGCAGTTCCACCGTCTCCGCCCCCGATAATCAAGACCTTTTGGATCCCGGGGTTGGTAGCAAAGGCGGGATGGCAGATCATTTCATGGTAAATGAACTCGTCTTTCTCCGTCATCATGATAAACCCGTCAAGGGTGAAAAAAGTGCCAAAGGTCGGATTTCTGAAGAAATCAATCCTTTGAAACTTGGTCTGTTCGGAGTAAAGCGGTTCCACTTTAATTGAAAAACGCACATCTTCGGTATGGTATTCGGAGAACCAAAGATCAACCATTGTTAACCCTCCGATCGATACTCACGCAAGGTTTTGGCCGTGGAAGATCTCATCCATCTCTTTCTTCAAGCGGCGGGTGATCTCCCGTGCTTCGGCCGGGGGAATGTCTTTTTTCGAAAAACCAAAAAGATAATCGTCTAAATTAAAGCGTTTAAGTTTACATTTCGTATGGTAGATATTCTCCTGATAAACGTTGACATCGATCATCTGGTATTTGTTGATAATGCTTTGGTCAAGGTAGTCCTGGATTGAGTTGAATTTGTGGTCATTAAAGATCTTCCGGCCGGTAATATCCCGGGTAAAACCGCGCACCCGGTAGTCGATGGTCATAATATCGGTATCAAAACAATTAATCAGGTAATTAAGGGCTTTCAGCGGTGAAATTTGTCCGCAGGTCGAAACATCAATATCGGCACGGAAGGTACATACCCCGTCGAGAGGATGGTATTCGGGATAGGTATGGACCGAAATATGGCTTTTGTCGAGGTGGGCGAGGATGACCTCCGGCTCCAGGGTAGAAGCTTGCTGCTTTGGAATCGTACCGTCGCCATTATCTTCGCAGACCAAAAGCGTAACGCTGGCGCCCTGGGGGTCATAATCCTGGTTGGCAATGCTTAAAATGTTCGCGCCAATGATCTCAGTAACGTTCTTTAGAATCTGCGTTAACCTTTCGGCATTGTACTGTTCATCGATATAGGCAATGTAAGCATCCCGGTCGGCGACGGTTTTGGTATAACAAATATCATACATACTAAAAGATAGCGTCTTTGTGAGGTTATTAAACCCGTGGAGTTTGATTTTCATTTATCTACCTCCCGCAAGGTTGATCCTCGCTATTTTGATGCAAACCGATTTAAGAAAATATCATATTTTTACTGATTTGTCAATGTTGATAGACCCCCTTTGTTTATTCTATGACATTATCATGCGAAGTTCTTTCCCGAAATACGCTACTGAGATAAAGGAAGATAAAAAACCGCCGTCCGGCAATGAACGAACGGCGGTTTTTGCTAAAGCAACCGCTCTTTAATGTAATGGTTTTGAGGTTGAACTGCGGCAAGTTTCGATCCGGGTGGCGGTGAATCTAATGGTGGTGGTGTTCTTCCGGGCGGGTGACGTGAACCGTACCCCGCGGATGCTCCGGCGGGGCGTAGATTGAATATAATTTCAGTGGGAAATTACCGGTGTTGATTAGATTATGCCATTTGCCGGCCGGGATAAAGATGGCATCGCCCGGGTAAACCATGCGCTGGAAATCGAGGCATTCTTGGCTGTTTCCCATTTTCACCAGGCCTTGCCCTTCCTCGATCCGGATAAATTGATCCGTGAAGGGGTGCAATTCCAGACCGATCTCTTCTCCGGCCTTAATGCTCATGAGGGTAAGCTGCAAATAGTACCCGGTCCATAAAGCGGTGCGAAAGTTTTGATTGCGCCTGGCGGCTTCCGCAATATTGATCACAAACGGTTCCGGGCCATAATCCCTTAACTCCGGAACATGGGGAGACGGGGGATACAGGTTGTACATCTTGCTCACCTCTTTTCCGTTTCGGATGATGTTCATCATATGAATTCGTGGAAAGAAGCGGTGTTCGCAAAGGGAAAAAACGGCTTATTGAATAGGGGAAAGGAGAACGGTTCGTTTGGGCTTTGCCGGAGAACGGGGAAAAAGGATAGCGCACCGGGATCATGCTGATCGGCCAAAGAATCTGCCATGAAAAGATTATTAATGAGGAGGAGAGAAAGGCATGATGAAGAATAACACCTCTGCAATGGCTGAAAATAAAGAGGAAGACAATGAAGGTGGATTTCATGAGCATTCGGATCATTATTACCGGTGGAACTTTTGATAAACACTATGACGAAATTCAAGGCGTCCTTACTTTTAAGGATACGCATTTACCGGAGATCCTGGAGCAGGTCCGTTGTACCGTCGAGATTAAGCTGGAGATTAATCAGTTGATTGACAGTTTGGAAATGCAGCATGCGAACCGTCTCCAGATCCTGGAGGCTGCGCAGCGGGCGCCCGAACAGAGGATC
>JAKOVI010000081.1 GCA_029782135.1 Bacillota bacterium | reverse complement strand
TGCCGCATGGCGGTTTTCCCGGTAACCAGCAAAGCCTTTTTGCCCAGAGCGGCCGCCTCTTCACCGATCTTGTCCACCTGACCGTTCCCAAACAAAACCCTGGTCGGCATGAAGAATTGAAAACTGCTATGTAGATTCATGTTCGCACCTCGACTAAATTTTTTATTCAACCTCTTCCTGAGCGCTTACTATAATGCCCGGTTGAACCTCCCCTGCCGTGGCGGGAAACATTCTGTTTCCCGCCACCAACACAAGGAGGTTTGCCCAAGATGTGTTACCTGAGACTGTTAAAAAACCGTAAGCTTCAGCTGAAAAGAAATGTGATCGTCTTGACGGTTTATTTCCCGGCGATCAAAGCTTCCATCTGCGGAGCTAAGGCCTTGACAACCTGTTCAGCCGTGGCCTGGCCTTCCCAGAGCGGAACAAAGGCGGCGCGCATCGCAGTTTCCGCCTCACTGTACCAGGTGGTAAACGGCTGGTAAACGGTCATCATGTTCTCGCGCCCGACCAAGAAAGCCGGCTTATTAATGAGCCGTTGCCCGGGGGTCTTTAAGTACAGTTCATCTTTGGTGAGGGCCTCTTGCGACGGAACCATCTGCCCTAAAGCGAGGAGTTTTCTCACGCCAGGAGCATTCGGTCCGGCCAAGAATTTGACGAATTCCCAAGCCGCTTGGGGATTCTTGCTGCTCTTAGTGATAGAGAAACAGCTGCCGTCACCGCGGTTTGCTCTGACCTTTCCGGCCTGCGGCAGGGCGGCCACATCCCAATTGAATTTGACCGAAGCGTTATAGGTCGGGACGCGCCAATGACCGATAATGTTCATCGCCGCTTGACCAGACATGAACATATCGCCAATATTGCCGCGTTGCGCCGGACTGATGGTGAGTTTATGCTTGTGAATCAGGTCGGCACAGAATTGCAAAGCTTCGATCTGGTTTTTATTGGTGAGTAAGAATTTCTTCGGATTGTACAGATCGTCAAAGAGCAGTTCGCCGGTCATCTGATAGAGAATAACCTGCCAGACCGTATTGGTATCGAAATGGAATGCCCATTGGTCGATTTTGCCGTCACCGTCGGTATCTTTGACCAGTTTCTTACCCAGTTCAATAAAGTCTTCCCAATTCATATCATCGGTGGGATAAGGAACGCCGGCGGCATCAAACATGTCTTTATTATAGAAAATAACGAAGGCCGCTGTATCGATCGGTAAGCCGTAGAGCATCGTCTTATTATACTTGTACAGTTCCAAAACTTCCGGGATGTAAACATTGAGGTCGATCTTATCTTTCTTGACAAACGGCATCAGATCAATAATCTGTTTATTCGCCGCCAAGACATATGCCTGATGGGTAGCCGGATAGATCACATCCGGCGCCGCATTGGCCACCAGCATCGTTTGGAGTTTCATGTGATATTCATTGGAGTTACTAATGTTTTCAATGATGATTTCGACGTTCGGATTGAGTTTTTCGTACTCTTCTTTAATCGGTTGCGCGACGTTGTTCAAGCGGGCATTATCCCACCGGAGATACCACCGTAATTGAACTTTCTTGGGTGCAGCCGAACCAGAAAGGGAAAGCGCCATGCCTGTAACTAACAGGCAAACCACTACCAGTAAAACCAGCCATTTTTTCATGCCATTACCTCCCATTTTTATTTTTGTTTAAAAAATGCGCAATGACATTGACCGGAGGATTTCTGTGAAGTAAGATAATGAAAAGTACTAGCCAGACACATGCCATTGCTATGGTGTTGTTTGTTTGCTTTCCCACCACCTCCTTTCACGACCACTCACAGGGAAAGTCTTTTTTTTACCCTTTCAGTCCGGTAACCACTACCCCTTGGATGAAATGCCGTTGGGCGAGGAAAAAGATGATTACCGGCGGTAACATGACAATCGTGGTCGCAGCCATCAGTAAGTTCCATTCGACAAAAAAGTCATGACGCAAGGCATTTAAACCCAATGCCAAGGTGTAATTTCTTTGGGAACTGATATAAATTAACGGCCCCATAAAATCCTTCCAGCGGGATAAAAAGGTGAAGACCGCAACGATCCCCAAAGCTGGCTTGGACATTGGCAAGATAATCCGGTAGAAGGTTTGAAAGAAGCTGCAACCGTCAATCCGGGCCGCCTCGTCCATTTCAACCGGGATCGTCATAATAAACTGCCGCATTAAAAACAGGTACAACGCATCGGCGAATAAGCTGGGGACAATTAACGGCAGAAAAGTATCCAACCAACCCAGCTTTTGAAACATAATAAAACGCGGGATAATCGTCACGTGGAACGGGAGCATCATCGTACTCAGCGCAATGATAAATAAGACGTGACGCCCGGGAAAACGGAAACGGGCAAACCCATAGGCCGCCAAACTACTGGAGATCAGTTGGCCGAGGATCCCAAAGAAGGTAATGATCCCCGTATTCTTCAACTGGTTTAAGAAATCCATTGCTTTCAGCGCCTCAACAAAGTTGCCTAGGACGATCGGGTTGGGAATCCAGACTGGCGGAAAGGCCAAGGCTTGATCCAATTCCTTGACAGCCGTCGAAAGCGTCCAATACAGCGGGATCATAATGATAATTCCGCCCAAAATCAGAACAGTATAGACAAAAGCCATCCAGGTTCGATGCCGGATCGATTTTTTGGACCAGGTACTAACAGCGGAACCGTCCATTTTCGTTTCATGCACATGATCAGCCATTTTTTTCGCCTCCCTTAACTGTTCCCTCATAATAGACCCAGGCCGAAGAGGATTTGAAGATTAAGAGCGTAAAGACCATCAAAACCAGGAAGAAGGCCCAGGCCAAAGCCGAAGCATAGCCCATTTTGTAAAAGCGGAAAGCATTATTGTACAAGTTCATGATATAAAACTGCGCGTTTCGGCGCGGGATATCGCCGGCCATGACATACACCTGGGTGAATGTTTCAAAGGAATTAATCAAGGTCGTGATGATGTTATAGAATAAAACCGGCGAAATCATCGGCAGGGTGATATGGCGGAAGCGGGCAAACATGCCGGCGCCGTCGATCTCCGCCGCTTCGTACAATTCGGTCGGTATCCCTTGCAAACCGCCAAGGTAAACCAGCATATTTGAACCAATCCACCACAAACTCATCAAGATAAAGGCGGGAAGAATAAACCGCTCGTCACCCAGCCAGGCCGGACCTTGCACTTTGAAGTACTTCCAGATCAGATAGTTCAAGATCCCGTACTGGGGGTTGAAGATCCACATCCACAGCATTGAACTTGCTACCAAGGGTAGGACAGTCGGCAGGTAGTATACCGTCCGGAACAGACCTAAACACCTGATTTTCTGGTTTAATAAGATTGCAATCGAGAGACTTAAGGTCAAGGTCAAGGGTAAACGGCTAAAAGAATAGATGGCGGTGACGCGCAGCGAGTTCCAAAAGTTAGGATCCCGCAGCATAACCCGGTAATTTTGCAGTCCGATAAACCGTGGGGCATTCAACAAGTCCCACTTATGCAAGGAAATAATAAACGAAGCGATCAACGGACCTAAAGTGAACGCCAGGAAACCCAACAACCACGGCATAATAAACAAGAAGCCGGCAACAATCTCCTTCCTACGCATTACACTGAGTTTCTTCAAAGAATTCACCTCCGCTGAAAATTTCTGCTTCAATTTTTAAAATTCGGCTCAGCTCCAACAATTCCCGCCGGTAATCACCGGCAACCCCATGGATATGATTCGA
>JAKOVI010000069.1 GCA_029782135.1 Bacillota bacterium | reverse complement strand
CCTTGAGATCATAAAACTTGACTTTGCCTTCTTCGACAGAATAAATCACGGCCAGGTCCGAAGCGGGCAGTTTGCTGAAAAGATACGGGTATTTTTTATACATGTTATTACCGGTCGCATAAGTTGCGGTTCGGTTTGTCCGGTAATCGACAATACTTAACGTATCTTTATGTAAGATATAGAGCTTGTCATCTTCCGGGTAATAGGCAAAATGCACCGGTTCCGTTGTAAAATCTTTGCTCTCCACACCCTCGCCCGAGAACTTCAGGAAATGGTAGTTTCGCTTGGTGTAACTCTCCCGCGATTGGTAATGGACCATAGTAATCTTTTCCTCCGGGAACCATTGCCAATAGATGCTTCCCTCGTCCACTTTGTACTTTTCCAGCGGTTTTTGTTTCTCCAGATCAAAGAGGGTGACCGAACCATTTCCAATGTCAATATCGCGGCGAAGTTTTCCGTTTATGTAATAGCTCTTAATCTCCCAATCCTGGCAGATCAAAACCCCTTTATTCTTCTCTAAAACTTGAAAACTCAGCGGAGCGTGGTCCAGATCAATACTTGCTTCAACTTTAAAATCCCGAATCTTAACCGTTAATAACTGGGGCTGGCCGATAATTTTCTGATTTTTAGCGCTGATCCGGTCTTCATTGTCCAACAACAGATAGACATGGTCTAAGTCCTGGTTAATTGCGATCTGATCAACCCTTTTGGTGAGCTTGGGGAGCTCGAGCGTAGCACAGGTCATCTCGGTGACGTTGTAATGCAGGAGTTCATAAGCACTGTCATCCGCTTCGGAGACCCGGTAGGTAATGAAGAAATGTTGCCGGTCTTCGGTATATTCCCAATTAAAAGGAGCAAAACCCAGGTCCACCAGATCTTCGGTACGCCCGGTTTTCACATTAAAAAGAATTAACCGCCCGGCGATCCCTGTCTTTTTCTCCTCCGTTTCTTTCTTACTGAATAAACTGGCGAAGAAATTCCCCTCTTCCTCCTCGGCCGGATCAGGCCCGTAGATTGCCAAATACTTGTCAGGATCAGCCGTCTTCATTAGCAAATCGGGGACTTTCTCCATCTTGATCGTCTTACTAAAGTCTAACGCATCCTCATCCATAAACAGTATTTCGTTCTCTTCGGCATCAAACAAAAAATACTCCGCCCCAAAAGCTGCACTTGGTAAGAGAAGCAGTAATAAAAGCATAAAGACCGTGCACTTCAATTTTATGACGCTCATGATCATGCCTCCTTTCTCTTCTTTCTTAATTCGCTATTATTTCTTAATTGCCTGCAGGTTTTTTGAATTTTGTATATAAACTATAAGTAAAAATAATTTATAAAGCTAACCGGTTGCCTTTAACCGGGCGATCCCGGTAAAATGGATTGTGTAAAGAGCGGGACTTCCGAAGTCCCTGAAGGGGAGGAGGAGGATTATTGCCGAATCATTTGCGTGGAAAATTTGTTCTCTTCGGCCTTGTCATCCTGCTTTTCAGCTTGACCATAAAAGCGCTGCACGGAAAGGAAGAATTTCCGTTGCGGCCGGTCGACCGGGACCGCCCTTTTCGCCTCAAGGTTGAAGAAGAGGTTGGGCAAAAATGCGAACTCAGAATGGTGAGGATCCGGGGGAACAGCAAAATCGAACAACCACCGCCGGTTGACGCCAACGTGCTCTACTATGCCGAAGCGGTTTTCGGCAATCCGCCCCAACCGTACGGGATCCTGGTTGATCTCGAAGGGGAAAGGAGACAAATCTGGGTTGATGCCGACCGGGACCGGGATTTTGCCGAAGAAACTGGTTATGAAATCTTTAAAAGCGACCGCCACCCCGGGCTGAACGTTTATTACTCCCCCATGCCGCTCCGCTTCCTGGTGACCTACAGCCTCGGTGAGGAAGAATACAGCATTCCCGTTCATTTCGATTTACCGTTTCTCGTGGTCGCCTGGGCCGGTTATCGCGATTATCTTTTATTAAAAACGCGCACCTGGTTGGCCGGCAATCTCTTGCTTGACGGGGAAGAGTTCCCGATCGCCCTGGTCGACACGGATTTTAACGGGTGCTTTAACGATCCCCGTGATCTCTTTTTGATTGACATGGACTATGATCTAAACTTTACTGCCGCGGAGGCGGTGGAGATCAGAAATATTTCGAAACTCCGCTTTAAACGGGGCAGCTATCAGGAGATCAGTTTTGCGGCAGTGCCGAAAGCCCTCACCGTCACTTATTGATCGTTGGGGGCAAAAAGAGGCGCTGCGCCTCTGATTACAGCCAAAGGAATGATCAAATGCGTATCTTTCGTCAATCCATCCTTCGGATCGTCCTTATTGCCATCCTCCTCTTGGGGGAGACGGCGGTTGGCCAGGAAAAGGAGTTTACCGAAAAAGTCTTCCCCAACGGGGTCCGGCTGGTCTATAAACAGCTGCCCAAAGGGCAAACCGTCACCGCCCGCATCATTGTGCCGGCCGGTTTCCTTGACGAACCCCAGGAATACTTGGAAATCTCCCATCTGGTTGAACACTTGGTCTTCCGGGGTAATGGCCATGCGGCGCTTTCAGATTCTCCTGATCTAATGGACGGGAAAGGCAATACCTATAATGCTTTCACCACGTTAAACCGGACGGAATTCATCCTGGAGTCCACCGCCGAAAACCTCGGCTCCGCCCTTTCTTTTTTCCTCGATTTGATCCTGAACCCGGCTTTTGACCCGGCGGATATTGAAAAAGAAAAAAAGATTGTCACCATCGAAAAAGCGCTGCGCACAAGACCAGGGGATGTTTTTTTGACCTACATAAACCAGCTAACCCAGAACCAGCTTGATTCAAAAATCCAGGCGATCGGCCGCGCACAGGTACTAACCTTCCACCGTACGTATTACACCCTCGACCAACTGACGGTGATCATCACCGGGAACTTTAATCTAAAGGAAATCAGCGCGTACCTGTCTGAACTGTCCCCGCCGTCAACCAAAGCAGCCGGCAAGCAGCCGCTCCGCCCCGCCACCCCCCCGGAGCAGGGTATGATCCTCGAGGATTTTCTCCCGGGCGAAAAATACCGGCTGTTATTCGGGTTTGATCTAAAAAAGCTGAACGGGAAAGACCTTACGATCGCAAAGACCCTCCCCTATATCCTGACCTTTGAGTCCCGCCAGTACGATTATGTAACAAACCGCCCCCTCGATTACGACAGCTATCTTTTCAACCTTGGGGAGGAGTTTTACTTAATCTTCGAATACAGGGATGTACAAGAAGAATACACACCGGAGATCGGTCAATGGCATGATCGCAATATCCGCCGCTACTGTAAGTATCTAAAGGCAAAGGATTTTTCCTCCTTCCTCAAGGCTCTAGCCAAGTGGCTTGAGAAAAGATTGCAACTGATCGAAGCCTCGCCGGCCCTTTTGGGAGAGTATTACTCCCAGCTCATCTTTGAGCCGACGACGATTTCCCGGGCGGATCTAACGATCATCAAACGTTTATCCTCCAGCGATCTGAAGAAATTTGTCGAAAGATACTTGGAGGATCAAGCCTACCACCAGATTGTGATTAAAGCCGATTAAGAGGTCAAGCAAAAAGGAAGATGGATGAAATGAAAAGGCGCATAAGGAAAAAGGCCTCCCGCGGGCTCCTCCTTTTTCTCATTATCCTCACCTGCACTTTATCGACTACCGCTTCCATTGAGGAACGGGAGGACGGCTTGGTCATCTCCACGCGGACTCTCCCCGCGGCTGAGGATAATTACGAGTATTTAACCTTGCTCCTCAAAACCGGGTATGGACATGAACCAGCGGGCAAATATGGACTGCACAACTTAACCAATGAATTAATCTTCTTCTTGCTCCGTACCACTTCGGCGCTTGAGGTAAACTATTATCCTTATGCGGAGTATACCGTCTTTACCTTCGTGCTCCGGCGGGAGGATTTCCGCGCCTTCTGCTCCGAACTGGATACGATTATTCGCCTTGATACGCTTTTACTCTATGACTTGTGCAATGAACTGATTTACCGACATTATCATACCCCGCAACCGCCGGCGCGCGTCGGCCAGCATGTGCTCTATGAACTCCTTTATGGGCCGGCCCATCCCTACCTTAATCAATTCAAAGCGGATTATCCCAAACTCAATATCAACGAGGTCAATCTGTGGTTCCGGGAAATATATAAGCCTAACAATCTAGTCATCTCCACCACCGCCGAACTGCCGGAAGAGTTTCTGCGGAAGCCAAGCGGCAGGGATCTACAGAAAAAAGTCGTGCTTCCCGCTATCCCTCCGCCCTTGATCGGCGGCCCTGCTTTCCGGTTTACGGAAACCCGTACTCCCTACAGCACCATTTTCTTATCTTTCCCCGGACCGCGACCCACAGAAGATGCTTATTTTACCGCCCGGGTGCTCCAAAAATATCTCCAGACTCAACTCTGGAAAAGACTGAGGCAGGATCTCGGTTACTGCTATCACGTCCAGGTGAATTACACCGCGCTCCAGGAACCAACCGCCCCGAACATCACGATCATTCTGCAAGTGCTGCCGGAGAATACGGAGCCCGCCCTCAATGAAGTCTTTCGCCTGCTGGCACAGTTGGAAAAAGAACCGCCGACTCCGGAAGAGATTGCGCATTTGAGCGCGCGGGAGGAAAAAAAGCAACAAAAGAATTATTCTTCCCCGCGGTTTTTATCTTACATGGACGCGCTCGGCGTTCATCTGGGCTTGACTTGGGCAACCGGGCTTGAAGAATTCTCCGCCGCGCTGCAAAATATCACCGGTGACGACCTTCGTTACTTTACCCAAACTTATTTAAAGCAATGGCGCTTAGCGGTCGCCGGTCCGGAGCCGGTCGAACTGCACGCTGCTTTTATCCCAAACGACGTCCCCGATTAGCATAAAACATATTCTCTTCGCATGCCGTTTGAAGAAAAAACCCCGTTCATGCTTTCTGTCTCCAATGTGGCAGGAGACTCCGCGCTGCCGTCGAAATACTAGGAGAATATACCAAACATAGAGCTAAAAGCCATATTATTTCCTGATTTGTTCTCAGCATAATTTCGTATGAAAGAACGGTGACAAGATGCAGTTCCTTTCGAACATTCCCTGGATCGTCAAGATTCTCGGCACGCTCGGTATTATTCTCGTCGCAAACCGTCTCCTCAGAAACCTTTCCCTGGCGCTGGCGGTCGGCTCCTTAACCCTGGCTTTCCTCTCTGGACATTCCGCCGCTACCATCTTTTCGATCAGCGGCCAAACGCTCTCTTCCCTCTCGACCATCGGGTTGTTGATCGCGATTACCCAGATTAATATCCTCAACTCGCAAATGGCGGCCACCGACATGTTGCAGGATCTGGTCGGCCTGATCCAGAGCCGGGTCTCACCCCGCACCTCGATGGCTGTCCTCCCCGTGGTGATCGGCCTGTTGCCGGTCCCCGGCGGCGCCCTTTTTTCCGCGCCCCTCGTTGACAATTGCGATGCCGGTAAAAACACCGACCCCTGTCTCAAATCGGTCATCAACTTCTGGTTCCGGCACATCTGGGAATTCTGCTGGCCGCTCTTTCCCGGGATCCTGCTGGCGATGGAGATCGGCGACATTAACCTTTTCCATGTTTTACTGTACGGTGTTCCCCTCTGCCTCTCCATGGTCCTGACCGGTTACCTTTTCTTGTTACGCAAAGTCCCGGCCAGAGAGGCCAAGCCGGTCGCGGCCAACGGCCGGTTCCTCTCACGCTTTCTGTTGTTGACTTCCCCGATTATCATCGTGGTCGGCACCCAATCCCTTTTTCAAGTGGTCTTTCCGGAACTCAGCCGGGTCTACAAGTACCTCCCGATTATCCTGGGGAATATCATCGCCGCCCTCTTCCTGCAATCCCTGCGGCCGCTTAAACTTGCCGACTGGCGGAAGATTTTGCGCCAGAAGAAAATCTACGCGATGACCTTGATGATTGCGATGATCAAGGTCTACTCGGCTTTTATCGATGCGAAGCTCCCCGGCGGGACGCCGCTGGTCACCAAGCTCAGCGAAGAACTGACCGCCTTCGGGATCCCGGTCCTCTTCCTGACCATCCTCCTTCCCTTTATTACCGGACTGACCACCGGGTTGTCGCTGGGCTTTGTCGGCACCAGTTTCCCGCTGATCTTTAGCTTCTTGGGGACCAATCCCGGTTTAGGGCAAACCCTTGCTACCCTGGCGCTCGCCTATGGTTGCGGCCTAATGGGGGTGATGATCTCCCCGCTCCATGTCTGCCTCCTTGTCTCCAACGAGTATTTTGAGGTGAAACTATCCACTTCCCTGCGGTATCTTTTAAAACCGGCCGGGGCCGGGATCATCTGCGCTTTGGCGTTCTATTTCCTCTTCGGACTCATCCCCGGTTAAGGAGAAGGAAAAGGGGCGTTGCGCTCCGGCGCCACGCCCCTTAATTTTTCTTTTCGTTTAGCGCCGCGGACTCCGCCGCGGTTTGCTCCGTTCCTCAGCCCGCCACCTTTTCGCCTGCCGCTTGGCCCAATCCTCCTCTTCTTCCTCCCAGTCCAGCTCTTCGGAGCGTCCGCTGCCTTCCTCCGCTCCTTTGAAGCAGATCACCGTCTCGCCCGGATTCGGTCTGGTATAGGGGGAACCATCCTCCCCCCGGAAGTAGGTTGCCACGTACTGGCGGGCAAACTCCGATTCTTCAAGCCAGCGCCGGACATACGACTTGATGACCGGAAAAACCTCACTGTGCTTTCCTTGCCCGTGAATAATCCGTACTACCTTCTCCCCGTAATGGTAGGCGCTGAGCAGTCTCTTTTCCAAAGTGATTTTTGCTTCTTCCAGACTGAGGCCGTGTAAGTCGATGGTTTCCATCCTCCCCCCCCTTCCTCCCTTCCCTTAATTATACAACAAACCGAGCGGCGCCGGCTGCCATAAATATGTAAAAAACCGGCGTTTTGCACGCCGGTTTTTCTCTTGCTTCGCCAGTTTGCTAAATGTGAGTCAAGAGGGAGAGTTTCCTTTCTTCCTTGAACAACCGGGTGAGGCTCTTCTCCTCTGCCTGCTCCCGGCCTTTAAAGCCCAACAGCGTGTGGATCTCTTCCCAGATCAGGCTGAAATCGGTCGCTTCCGGGGAACGCGGCCGCGCCAACGGATTGTTCACGATCTTTTTCACCCGTCCGGGATTCGCTTCCAAGATCATGATCTGATCGCCGAGAATGATCGCTTCTTCGATATTATGCGTCACAAAGATAATGGTGACTTTGGTCTTGGTCCAAATCCGGATTAACTCCTCCTGAAGCGCGGAACGGGTGATCGCATCCAAGCTGCCGAAGGGTTCATCCATCAGGAGAATCCGGGGTTGGACGGAGAGCGCCCGGGCGATGGCCACCCGTTGTTTCATCCCCCCCGACAGTTGATGGGGATAAAACTTTTCAAACCCGGTTAAGCCGACCAGCTTGAGATAGTAGTGGGCCATCTCGGTCCGCTCGGCTTTGGAAGCTCCCATCTTCGTCACTTTTAAGGCGAAGATGATGTTATCCAAGACCGTATACCAGGGGAACAATTGATCAAAGTCCTGAAAGACCATCATCCGGTCAATGCCAGGTCCTTTGATCTCTTCCCCTCCCAGTTTGACCCGGCCGTTGCTCGGTTTTTCAAAACCGGCGATGCAGCGCAGCAAGGTTGATTTGCCGCACCCCGAGGGGCCAATGATATTGACAAACTCACCGGTCCGCACGGTCAGATTAATACACTGCAGCGCATTAATCTGGCGATCACCCACGGTAAAAGTTTTATCCAGATTTTCAATGACTAGTTCCTCTGTATTTAAGCTCATGTCATCAACCCCTTACTCTGAGGTCATCCCCCAACGTCTGACCGTCCGAATCTCGACCAATTCAAAACAGAGCCGTTCAACAAGTAAACCAACAAGAATAATGACAAGCATCCCCCCGAAGACACTGGGGATCTCCATAAAGAAGCGTTTCTTGTAGATAAACCAGCCCAGCCCCCCTTCGCCACCGGAAGCCCCAAAGACCATCTCCGCAGCGACCGAAGCCTGCCAGGCGCGCGCCCAAGCCACGCGCAGGCCGCTCAGGATATAGGGGAAGGCGCCCGGGAGGAGGATTGAGCGGATTAAAGGGATTCCTTTCAGTCCCAGGTTTTTGCCGGCTTCGATCTGGGTGACCGGCACCGACCGCAGGCCGGTGTGGAGGTTTGTGATTAACGGCCAAATCGAGGAGAACCAGATCACGGCGATGATCGACTGCGGTCCGGTGCCAAGCCAGAGGATAATAACCGGGAGGACGGCGATCCCGGGGAGGGGGTGTAAGATCGCCATTAAGGCTTGCACCCAATCGGAGAAGAGCGGAAAGATCATCGCACCGGTGGCGGTGACGGCGGCGGTCACGATCGCCAGTCCCAACCCCACTCCGATCAGGTACAAAGAAAAGCCCAACCTCCCCAGGATCTCACCGCCGGTCAGGTCGGTATAGAGATTAATCAAGATCTTGCTGATACTAGGGAAGAGGAGAGGTGGAAACCATCCGGTGCGGGCAAGGAGTTCCCAACCGATCATCACGCCGGCGATAAACAAGCCTTGGTTTAAGGTTTTCGTTTTGGGGTTCTTTCTCAACGGAAGCGCTTTCAAGCAAGGCCCTCCTTTTGCCCATGCAAATTTATGTTCATATTTTTCTTATTTGTACTGGAGCTTTTCGATCTCGGAAGGGGCGCCACCCCGGCTCCCAATGATCGCCGTCATGTTCGGAAAGGCAATCTCATCGATACTCTTCGGCACCCTGGAGATATAGCCGGCTTTTTTCATAAATTCGGCAAAACCCATCAAGCCATACGGCGCGGTTGTGTAGTTCATTCCTTCCCAGGTCAGGTACTGCAGGGTCTTTTCCGGGGTCAACTGAAACTCCGGCGCCAGCATCTTGGCGGCTTCCTCTTTGTTACTGTTAATCCAGGCCATCGCCTCCGCGATCGCATTAACAAAGCAACTGTAAACGACCGGACGGCGCTCATAGAACCGTTCCGCCGCCACTCCCACATTGAAGCTGAAGGGATGACCGAAGATCTTGATATCATCAGTGACCAGATGGAAACCGGGTTCGAGCAGTTCTTCAAAGAGGTAGGGCGGGGTGGTAAAGTGGGCTTTGATTCCCTTCTTCGAAATGAGCGCAGCTGCTCCATCCGGATGCGGCATGGCGACGATGTTGTTATCGAGGGCGTTCGGCGAACCCAGTTCCTGCTCGGCGGCCATCGCGAGCAGAATATGCTGTACACTACCCGGCGACGGGACGGCAATTTTATCGTCCGGCTTAAAATCTTTCAGGCTTTTAATGTTTGGATCATATGTGACCAGCCCGACCGGGATTACGACAAAGCCGCACGCCACTTTCCACTGGCAGCCTTTGTCCCAACCGATCAGGAAGGGCGGGATCCCCATAAACCCGACATCAACTTCGCCGGAGACCAAAGCCTCCCGCACGGCGCCGCCGGAACCATACTCTTTCCAGATCGGTTTTAACCCGTACCTTTCAAAGATCTTCAGCTGACGGGCGACCATGAGGGGAGCATAAACGAGACCGAATTGTCCGGCAATCTTGAGTTCTTCGGCCCGCGAGGCGGTGTGCAACATGGGCGTCAATACACTGCCGGTGATGAGGAGTAAGCATAAGAGGACCAGGGACATCTTCTTCATCCAAGCATTACCTCCACTGCGTTTTAGTACCTCCGCACGGAAATGCGGTTATCATAAAATATGAAAAAACCCGCCTCATTGTGCGGGTTTGTGTATACACAAGGAAATTTTAATTTTTTTAGTATTTCCAGAGTTATTTTCCAAACGCTTCCCGGACTTTACCGAAGATCCCTTTCTCCGGCGGAACAACTGCTTCCCCAAAGGCCTCCGCCAGTTTTTGGACCGCTTCGCGCTGGGCGGGAGTCAGTTTGGTCGGAACATCGATCTTCACCCGGACCAGTTGGTCGCCCCGGCCGCTGCCCCGCAGGTAAGGAACGCCCTTCCCGCGCAACTTAAAGACGGTTCCGGGCTGTGTCCCTTCCGGAATTTTCAGCTCGGCTTTTCCATCGAGCGTCGGGACTTCAATCGTCCCGCCCAGGGCCGCCTGGGCAAAACTGATTGCCTGCTCCAGAATGATATCATTCCCGCTGCGCTGGAAGAACCGGTGCGGTTTCACGGAGATATATACATAGAGGTCACCGGGTGGGCCGCCACGCAGGCCGGCTTCACCCTCGCCGGCGACGCGCAGGCGATGCCCGGTATCAACCCCGGGCGGAATCGTAATCTCGATCTCGCGCACCCGCCGGACCCGGCCCCGGCCGGCACATTCCGGACAGGGGGTCTCAACAATCTTCCCTTCACCTTGACACTGGTCACAGGTGCGAACGGTTGAAAACCGCCCAAACGGCGTAGTCTGCACCGTCTGTACTTGTCCGGTTCCTTTACACTGCGGACAGGTCTTAATCGGAGTACCGGGTTTGGCTTTATTCCCGTGACAGGTTGGACAGAGCTCGATCCGCGGAACCTTGATGGTCATCTTTCTCCCAAAAACGGCATCTTCAAAATCTATCCGCAGGTCGTAACGGAGATCTTCCCCACGGACGGGGCCCGTATCGCGCCGGCGACCGGTCCCGCCGAAGAACATATCAAAGATATCACCGAAGCCGCCAAAGTCAAACCCGCCAAACCCGCCGAAACCGCCTCCGCCGTTGAAATTCGGATCGGTCCCGGCATGGCCGAAACGGTCATAAGCCGCCCTTTTTTGCGGGTCACTTAATACTTCGTACGCCTCGTTGATCTCTTTAAACTTCTCTTCCGCTTTTGGATCATCTTTATTGACATCGGGGTGGTACTGACGGGCCAAGCGCCGGTAGGCCTTTTTGATCTCCTCCTCGCTCGCCCCTTTCGGCACCCCTAAGACTTCATAATAATCTCTTTTTGCCATGACCAACCACACTTCCGCCTTAAATTACAGATCGTCTCTCGTTGCTCGAATTTCAAGTGCATTTTCGCCTTTTCATAGTCGGTAAACAGAAACCTCTCAAGCCAAAGTACTCCTTTACGATCTTTCGCTGACCCCTACCTAAGCCCGACGCCCTTACCCCAGCGCGCCGGGGAGCATCCTTGCCGGATTATTGGCAGCCATTCTTCATTGAGCCCGCTCGCGGCGTCAGCAGCAAGCAGAGCAAGGCGCGAGGGTGACTGCCGCTCCTATTTATCGTCTTTCACCTCATACTCCGCATCGACCGTCGGCCCTTCATGGGCACCCGGTCCGGCTTGACCCGGATTCGGTCCGGCGCCCGGCCCAGCCTGCTGTGCGGTCTGGTGGTAAATCGTCGCCGAGAGTTCATGCAGCGCTTTCTCAAGCGCCTCTTTCTTGCTCCGGATCAGATCATAATCCTGGCCGGCCAACGCAGAGGTCAGTTCCTCTTTCGCCTTCTTGATCCGCTCCACATGGTCGGCGGACGCCTTATCCCCGATTTCCTTCAAGGTCTTATCCACAGTGTAAACCAGGCTGTCCGCCTCGTTCCGCAGTTCGACCTGCTCCCGGCGTTTCTTGTCTTCTTCCGCGTGGCTTTCGGCCTCTTTCATCATCCGGTCGATCTGCTCTTTCGTTAACCCGCTGGAAGTAGTGATCGTGATCTTCTGTTCCTTCCCGGTACCCAAATCTTTCGCCGAGACATGGACAATCCCGTTCGCGTCGATATCAAACGCCACTTCGATCTGCGGGACGCCACGCGGTGCCGGGGGAATCCCCTCCAACCGGAAACGGCCGAGGGTCACATTATCGGCGGCAAACTGTCTTTCCCCTTGCAGGACGTGAATATCGACCGCGGTCTGATTATCGGCGGCGGTGGAGAAGATCTGCTTTTTCTGGGTAGGGATCGTCGTATTCCGCTCAATAATCTTGGTGAAGATCCCGCCCAAAGTCTCGATCCCGAGGGAGAGCGGGGTAACGTCCAACAGGACGATATCCTTTACTTCCCCGGCCAAGACGCCGGCCTGGATCGCCGCGCCGATTGCGACCACTTCATCCGGGTTTACCCCTTTGAACGGTTCTTTCCCGGTCAGTTTCTTCACCATTTCGACGACCGCCGGCACCCTGGTCGAACCGCCGACGAGGATTACTTTGTCAATCTGTCCCGGTGCCAAACCGGCATCGGCCATCGCCTGTCTGGTCGGGCCGGCCGTCGCCTCAAGCAGGTCGGCGATGAGCTCTTCAAATTTCGCTCTGGTCAGGTTCATATCAAGGTGGACCGGTTGCCCGTCGACCGCCGTAATAAACGGCAGGTTGATATTGGTACTGAGAACACCGGAGAGCTCAATCTTCGCCTTTTCGGCCGCCTCTCTCAACCGTTGCATCGCCATGCGGTCTTTCGTCAAATCGACACCGTATTCACGTTTGAAGTTCTCGACCATCCAGTTGATGATCCGGTCGTCGAAATCATCGCCGCCCAAGCGGTTATTCCCGCTGGTCGCCTTGACTTCGAAAACACCCTCGCCCAGTTCCAGAATGGAGACGTCGAAGGTTCCGCCTCCAAGGTCAAAGACCAAAATGGTTTGGGCATCGGATTTATCCAGCCCGTATGCCAGGGCTGCTGCCGTCGGTTCATTAATGATCCGGAGGACTTCCAGACCGGCAATTGCCCCGGCATCCTTCGTCGCCTGCCGCTGGGCATCGGTGAAATAGGCCGGAACAGTAATCACCGCTTTTTCGACCTTTTCTCCTAAGTAAGCTTCGGCGTCGGTTTTGATCTTTCTTAAAATCATCGCCGAGATCTCTTGCGGGGTGTAACTTTTATCATCAATCGTCACTTTGTAATTCGTCCCCATATGCCGTTTGATCGATGTAACCGTCCGATCCGGGTTGGCGACCGCCTGCCGTTTGGCTAACTGACCAACCAGACGTTCACCAGTCTTTGAAAACCCAACCACTGAGGGAACGGTCCGACCTCCTTCAGCGCTGGGGATAACAACCGGTTCACCACCCTCCATGACCGCGGCACAAGAGTTTGTTGTTCCGAGATCAATCCCAATTACTTTGCTCATCCTTCTGTTACCTCCCACTTCAAAAATTACTCAATCAGGACTAGTCTGCGGTCGCATTGATACTCGAATTTATTCTTTCTCTTTCCCCGAGGCTAAATCCGGATCATACGCCGCGACCTTTACTTTGCTGGGGCGCAGCGTTTTTTCGCCAAATAAGTAACCTTTGGACAGCTCTTCCAAAATCGTATTCTCCGGCTCAGCGGAGGGTTCCCGCAGCACCGCCTCATGAAACCGGGGGTCAAAGGGTTCGCCCACGGTCGGGATCGGACTGACCCCTTCGTTGGCTAAAATGGCTTTAAACTGCTCAAAGATCATCTCCACACCCTTCCGCCAATTCTCCAGTTCTCCGGTGCTGCCGAGGGCCCGTTCCCAGTTATCGAGGACCGGAAGAAGCTCCTGGAGTAACTCTTCTTTCCCCTGACGCACGGCCTGCGCCAGTTCTTCGCGGGAACGGCGGCGGAAATTATCAAAATCCGCACGTAAGCGCAGATAAGTCTGGAGATACTCTTCTTTCTCCTTCTTTGCCTTCTCGAGTTCGGCCATGAGGACCCCGAGATCAACCTGCTCTTTGGCTTCCTCTTCCGGCTTGCCGGCCTCCGGGGCATCCTCAGGCGGACAGGCTTCCGGGGTTGTGGCCTCTCCCTGCGGCTGTTCGCCGGTTAGTTCCTTGTTTTCTCCGGTTTGCTGCTCCGTGTTTTCCTGGCCGACTTTTGTTCTGTCTTCTTCTTTAATGGCCAATCTCCAACCACCTCCGTACAAATTAAAAGGAGAAGGCCTTGGTCAGGGATCATCCCTTACCTCAGCCCACCGAATCTTCCAACCTCATCGTAAAAAAGCCCGCTCGCCAATGGACCATTAAGCTATGATTCCGGCGATAATAGCTTACTAATACATTTGGCGATAAAATCAACAACGGCCACGACATGACCATAATCCATCCGGGTCGGGCCCAACACGCCAATTGTCCCGACAACGCGTCCGCCCATTTCATAGGTGGCGGTGATCACACTGCAATCCTGGGCGGCCTCTTCCTGGATCTCCTCCCCAATCGAGATCCGGAGGCCGTTGGCGTTGGTCGGAGCGGTCAGAATCCGGTATAACTTTTCTTCCTCTTCCATCATCCCCATTAACGGTTTGAACTTTTCAACCTCTTTGAACTCAGGATGTTCCAGGATATTAATGACGCCATCAAGGTAAATCCGCGTCCGCTCCTTGGTCTCCAGCGTTCTCTGGAGTAAATTGACCGCCTGTTGGAGAAAACCATTCCTGGCTTCAATCTCTGTCTTTAACTCATTAAGGACAGAGGATTTCAGATTCTCTAAAGTGACACCGCGCAGTTTCCTGTTCAGCTGATTCGAGATCTGGTCCAGTTCCACCTGGGAGACCGGGAAATCAACCGTGATGATTTTGTTCTCCACAACCCCCGTACTCGTCACGACCAGGACCAAAATATTGTAATCGTTGAGGGGAACCAACTGAATATGCTTAAAAACGGCGGATTGCAACTTCGGGCCAAGCATGATCGAAGGATACCTGGTAATCTGCGCCAGCAGTTTCACTGTCTGCTGGAGCAGGGTATCAATCTCTTTCGACCAGCTTTCGATGTAGGACTTGATCATCCGCAGCTCTTCATCCGCCAGGGTTTGCAGTTCCATTAAGGAATCGACATAATAACGGTAGCCTTGTTGCGAAGGAATCCGGCCAGCCGAAACATGCGGTTGTTTCAGATACCCGCTCTCCTCCAGATCCGCCATCTCATTACGGATCGTGGCCGGACTTAGCCCGAGGTTATATTTCCGGGCAATCGTGCGGGACCCCACCGGCTCGGCGGATTCAATATAATCGTCAGTGACGACTTTAAGGATTAACTCCTTTCTGGAATCCAGCGCCCTCCCTTTCATCGCTGTTCACCTTCTATGACCGTGATCTAGGGAAACCCTGGGGTTAACTCTCTATAACCCCGTTGTTAGCACTCCCATATGACGAGTGCTAAATCCTACTAAAAAAATATCACCCTCCTCCTCCTTTGTCAAGAGAAAAGTGGTTAACGGAGCAGAGGGACAAGCAGTTCGGCAATGACCTGGTTGCTCAGGAGCATGCCGCGGGGGGTTAAATGGTAGGTCCCCGCCTCCTTCACCAAAAAGCCGCCCGCCACCAGCGGAGCCGCCCGCTCACCGATTATTTCCTCCAAGGAGACCCCCCAGCGTTTTTCGAAAGCCACCGGGTCCGGCCCGCTCGTTAAGCGCAGCCCCAGCATGATCATCTCCGCCATCGCGGTCGACGGCGGGATCTCCTCCACCTCGGCCACCGGGAGGCGGCCGTCGCGCAGTGCGTTGATATACTGCTCTAGATCATCAAGATTCACCCAGCGGCGGCCGGCGATTCCGGAGTACGCGGCGAGGCCGAGGCCAAGATAGTCGTCATAGCGCCAGTAAGCAAGGTTATGCCGGCTCCGGTAATCCCCGCCTTCCGCCGGGAAGCAGCGGGCAAAGTTGGAGATCTCATACTGCCGGTAGCCGGCCCGGGGGAGAAACTCAGTATTGAACAAAAACATGGCGCTGGTCTCCTCCTCCCCGGGGAGGGTTAGTTCCCCGGCAGTGAGCCGCGCGGCAAGGGGTGTTCCTGCCTCAACCTGCAGCCCGTAGCAAGAAAGGTGCTCCGGACGCAGGGCGGTTGCCCATTCCAAGGTTTCCTGCCAAGCAGCGACCGACTGCCCCGGGAGCCCAAAGATCAAGTCTAGATTAATATTGGTAAAACCGGCGTTCCGGGCGGCGGCCATGGTCATCTCCACCTGGCGGACGGTATGGATCCGCCCCAGGGTTTGCAAGAGGCGGTCCTGCCCGGATTGGGCCCCCAGACTGAGACGGTTGACCCCGGCTTGCCGGAGGAGGGCCAGATCAGCCTCGGTCACGGTCCCCGGATTGGCTTCGACCGTCACTTCGGCTTCCGGTAAAACCTGGGCCACCCTTCGGACCGTCGCCAGAAGGCCGGCAAGCGCCGTCGCCGGCAGAACGGTCGGAGTGCCCCCGCCGATGTAGAGTGAAGCGATGGTCATCCCGGACGACAAGCGGAGTTCAATCTCCTGCGTAAGGGCATGCAAATAGGTGTCGAAGTCCTCCGTCCGCCCGGGGAAGGAGGTAAAGTCACAGTACAGGCACTTTTTCCGGCAAAACGGGATATGGATATAGAGGGCTAATGGTTTAATCTTCTTCCCTCCCGTCATAAATTGCCAGCGCTACGCATTGCTTTATCCCTGGTTTTATGTTATTTTAAAAACAGTCTAATTAACTGCTTGTTGAGCGCGGCTCCTTTATAATAATTAGGAGGTTTTTTTATGGATTTTACCTTATTATTTATATTTGTAGCGCGCATTATCGACGTTACTTTTGGCACAACCCGTGTCTTAATGCTCACCAAGGGAAAACGTCTCCTTGCTGCGCTGCTCGGTTTCTGCGAAGTAAGCATTTATATTACCGCGCTGAGCCAAGTCGTTACCAAGCTGGACAGCCCTATGAAGGTCTTCATTTACGGCCTGGGGTTTGCCTGCGGGACCTTGGTGGGGGGCTTTATCGAAGAAAAGATCGCGTTGGGATATGCTATGGTACAATTGATCCCGAAACTGCATGCCTCCCAACTGATTATCGCCCTCCGGCAAGAAAATTTCGGGGTGACCGTCGTCGAAGGGAAAGGCCGGACCGGCACCCGTCTGATCCTCAATGTGATGCTCCGTCGCAAGGATTTGCCCCGCTTTATCTCTGTGGTTGAAAAGGTTGATCCGGAGTCTTTCTTTACGATCTTTGATGCCCGGAGTACCAAAGGCGGTTATATCCTGAGGGATAAGAAATAATCAGGACAACGCCGAAAAGACAATCCGTCACAGAAGCCCCCTGCGGCCGCACCAAAGGCCGCAGGGGGCTTTGTCGCTATTCTTCCATTTTGAGGACGGCCAAGAACGCTTCCTGCGGCACCTCCACCGTCCCCAGTTGTTTCATCCGCTTCTTTCCTTCTTTCTGTTTCTCCAGCAGCTTCCGTTTCCGGGTGATATCGCCGCCGTAGCATTTGGCCAGGACATCCTTGCGCAAGGCTTTCACCGTCTCGCGGGCAATCACTTTATTATTCACTACCGCCTGGATGGGAACCTCAAACAACTGGCGCGGGATGAGCGTCCGGAGTTTCTGGGCGAGTTGACGGCCCAGTTGGTAAGCTTTATCCCGGTGCACAATCGCGGAGAGGGCGTCGACCGGTTTGCCGTTCAGCAGAATATCCATCTTCACCAGATCCGATTGGACAAAGCCCAGGTATTCATAGTCCAGCGAGGCATACCCTCTTGACCTGGACTTTAATTTGTCATAAAAATCCGTGAGGATTTCGGCCAGGGGCAGCTCATAGATGAGCATGACCCGGTCGGTGGTCAGGTATTCCATTGATTTATAAACGCCCCGTTTCTCCTGGCAGAGTTCCATCATCGGGCCGACAAAATCATGGGGCAGGATCATGCTGGCCTTTACATACGGCTCCTCCAGGTAGTCAATAACCCCCACCTCCGGAAAATCAGCCGGATTCCGCACCTCAAGGATCTCCCCGTTTGTCCGGTGCACGCGGTACATAACACTGGGGGCGGTGGCAATCAGGTTTAAGTTATACTCACGTTCCAACCGCTCCTGAATGATCTCCATATGCAGCAACCCCAGAAAACCGCAACGGAAGCCGAACCCCAGCGCATTCGAGGTCTCGGGCTCAAAGACCAGGGCGGCGTCGTTGAGTTTGAGTTTTTCCAAGGCTTCGCGCAGATGCTCATAATCGACGTTATCAACCGGATACAACCCGCAATAAACCATCGGCTTCACCGGCCGGTAACCGGGGAGCGGCTTGTCCGCCGGCCGCCCGGCGCTGGTTATCGTGTCGCCGACTTGCGTATCTTGCACATTCTTAATCGCGGCGGCTAAAAAGCCAACCTCCCCGCTCTGCAGTTCGGCAACCGGGACCATCGCCGGTCGGAAGATGCCGAGCTCGGTTACCTCAAACTCCTTACCGGTCGCCATCATCTTAATCCGGTCACCCACGGCCAGTCTACCCTGGAAGATCCGGAAATATAAGACCACTCCTTTATAGGGATCATACTGCGAATCAAAGATCAAGGCCTGCATCGGCTGGTCCGGTAGGCCCTTCGGCGCCGGAATCCGCTGCACGATCGCCTCTAAAATCTCTTGAACCCCCAAACCCGTTTTTGCACTGGCGAGAATGGCATCCTGCGGGTCAAAGCCAAAGAGGTCTCCGATTTGCTGGCGGACGCGTTCCGGATCGGCGCTCGGGAGATCAACTTTATTGATCACCGGGATAATCTCCAAGTCATGTTCCAGTGCCAGGTAAAGGTTGGCGATCGTTTGCGCTTCCACCCCCTGGGTCGCATCGACCACCAAAAGGGCGCCTTCACAGGCTGCCAGGGAGCGGGAGACTTCATAGGTGAAATCGACATGGCCGGGCGTATCAATCAGGTTAAGGATATATTCGTTACCGTCCTGTGCTTGATAAGTCAAGCGGACAGAACGCGCTTTAATCGTGATTCCTCTTTCCCTTTCCAAATCCATGGAATCTAACAGCTGTTCAGTCATTTCCCGCTGGGAAACGGCGCCGGTAAACTCCAATAACCGATCGGCCAGGGTGGATTTACCATGATCAATATGGGCAATAATACAAAAGTTCCGAATCCGACTCTGGTCCAAAGAGCTTCCCCTTTCTATTTAAAAAATGACCCTAAGTATTGAACTGACGGGCCAATAACTAAGGAATGTTAACAACGGTCGCCGGCCGCGCTTGTTTCGTCGACATCTGGAGCTGCTTTATACTTTCATCCCGGGCAAAGCAAAGATGTCTTTCGTGATAAAGTAAGGCTTTTTCGACATCCCCTGCGAGCAAAGCGTCGATAATGCCAAGATGCTCTTTCTGGTACTCGGTAAATCCTTCGTGGCTGTAGAAGGCAATGGTCCTGGATAGATGCTCCATTCCGTAAATCCGTTCATTGAGATCCTGAATCATTTTATTGCCGGTCAGGGCAATCAGTAGTTTATGAAGCTTGGCATCTTCCTGAAGATAAAGGTTTTTATCGGCCGCTTCATAGCTCTTGATCAGTCTGGCCTTAATTTCCCGTAATTCTTCCCGGGCTTGGTCGGTAAGAGTTTCCGCCGAACGGCGAATCCCCACTCCCTCAAAACAGAGCCGTACTTCGAAGATATCCCGCAGGTCCTGTTCGGTGATCTCCCGTACAAAGACACCTTTGTTGGGAATATTCACCACCAAGCCATCCCCGATTAACTGTTGCAACGCCTCCCGCACCGGCGAACGGCTTACTTTCAAGTCTTTGGCCAGTTTTGCTTCTTGCAACCACTCACCCGGCTGAAAAGTCCCGTCCAAGATCGAATTTTTCAGAATGTTATAGACCTGTTCCTTAATGGTGTGGGCAATTTTCGCCTGCGCCAATCTGCTTCCCTCATTCCATCCTCGCCGGCATTAAGGATTTCCAGTGCGGCCGGCAAACTATTAGTTGGGGCAACGAAGCGGAACCTTTTCCGATCATAATCTCCTTAATATTAATATCACAAAATCCTGTACTGGGCAATTACATCCTTTTTAAAGAGAAAAAGGGTTTTGGGACCCTTTTCGAGAATTTGATCTCACCGGAAGACTTGAAGAAGGTACCAATCAACTTTGTAAACGGGGTGATTCCGATCTTTTCCCCAAACCGCCGACTCTGCATCTTTTTTTTCTGTTTAGGCCTGTTCTCCCTGAGCCTTAGCCTTTGTTCCCCGGCTGCCGCCGCACCTGACGGCGAACCTTATCTCTTGCGTCTCGGGGGCGGCATCCAGTCCGTCTTCCCGGAGTTCGGTTATAGCGCCATCCTTAATCTGAATCGAACCTCCGCCCTCCAAGGAATCTTCGTTTATAACGATTATACCTTAATTTATGGCGGCAAATACATCCACCGGTTTTGGCGCCGCCCGACCCATAACTTTTATGCCTACGGACTACTCGGCCACTTTTCGTTCTTCACCTACAACTGGGATTTCGTTTCTTCCCCCGGCTTGATCGCCGGGGTTGGTTTAGAGTTTACCACCAGTGATTTCATCGCCAACCTCAAGTACAACATAGAGATCGGCTACTCGACCGTCGGTTCCCCCTGGGCGCCGGCGGACACGACCATTGTCTACGGCTGCGGGATTCATTTCTATATCTTTTAATCTTGCCGCTGATCACGCCGCACGCCAACAATCCGGCAAACTCTCCGTTGTCTCTCTCTCTTTCCGCCTCGACACTCTCTAATAACTGCCACCACTTACTGCCCCAGCCGCTTCGCAATCTCGCTCCCCACAATCACCCCGGAGATCGACGCCTGCATCAAGCCCCGCGTCACCCCGGCCCCGTCCCCGACGGCAAACAGGTTAGGGATCTCCGTCTCCAGGTTGCTGCTCAGATTCAGGCGGGAGGAGTAGAACTTCACCTCAACGCCGTACAGAAGGGTATTGCGCGAATTCACCCCGGGGGCAATCATATCCAAGGCTTCGAGCATCTCCATGATCGCCAGGAGATGACGGTATGGCAGGACCAGGCTGAGGTCGCCGGGGGTCGCTTCTTCTAAAGTCGGGACGACCAGCCCTTTTTTGATCCGCTCCGGGTTGGACCGGCGCCCGGCCTGGAGATCCCCCAGGCGTTGGACCAGGACACCGCCGCCCAAGAGGTTGGCCAGCCCGGCAATGTAACGGCCGTAAGTGATCGGCTCTTTAAACGGTTCGGTAAAGTTCTTGCTGACCAAGAGGGCAAAATTGGTATTCCGGGTTTTCTTATGGGCGTGGCTGTGGCCGTTCACCGTGATCAACCCGTCATTATTCTCCGTGACCACTTCCCCGTACGGGCACATACAAAAGGTCCGTACCCGGTCCTCAAACGAACGGGAATAATAGATAAACTTGCTTTCATAGACCACGTCGGTGACCGGTTCAAGCACTTCAGCCGGGAGTTCTACCCGGACCCCGATATCCACCGGATTAACCTTGGTGTTCAGTCCCAGCCTCTTCCCCTCGGCTACCAGCCATTCCGAGCCTTCCCGTCCGGGACCGACGATGATATATCTCCCACGGTAAATTTCGCCGCGGCCCGTCCGGACGCCAACCGCTTCCCCCGCTTCCACCAGAAGTTCCTCACAGGTCGTCCCGAGCGCCACCTCAACCCCTTCCCCCTCCAGGTACTCTTTCATTGCCTGGAGGATCTCCAGGGTCCGGCCTGAACCCAGGTGCCGGATCCGGGACGGGATCATCCTTAAGTTAGCCAGGATCGCCCGTTTCTCGATCTCCGTAATCTTTTCTTCATCGTCACCGTAGACTTTTTCCGGCGCGCCGAAGCGCAGGTAGATATCATCCACATATCTGATCATCTTGTGGAGCCGGTCTTTGCTGAGATATTCATCCAAAAACCCGCCGACTTCCGCAGAAAGGGTCAGTTTGCCGTCACTGAACGCCCCGGCCCCTCCCCACCCGCAGACAATCGAGCAGGGTTTACAGGTAATACACGGGATATGTTTATCCTTCGAGGGGCAGAACCGCTCCGCCAGGTTCTTCCCTTTCTCAATCATCAGGATTTTCCCGGTCCGTTTCACCAGTTCCAGTGCAGCAAAGATGCCGGCCGGGCCACCGCCGACGATAATCACATCATACTCTTGTTTCATCACTCACCCTCACTTCCTTCGTTATTTTCGCCAAAAGTGGGAGGAAAACAACACAAGAATCGAGAGGATCTCCAAGCGGCCGACGAGCATTAAAAAGCTGAGCATCCACTTGGCGGGAGCAGCAAAGGCCACATAATTACTGTGGGGTCCAACGCCGGCCAAGCCCGGCCCGATATTGCCGATCGCCGCCGCCGCCGCAGTCAAGGAAGTCACCATCTCCTGGCCGGTTGCCATCAGAAAGAGTCCGCCGAAGGCGTAAAGGGCAATGTAGATAAAGAAAAACGCCAAGATTTCGTGGATCACACTATCCGGCAGGGGTGAGTGTTCCACTTTGGTTTGAAACACCTGCCGGGGATGGACAGTCTTTTGCACCAGGCGGTAAGCATATTTAAACAACACCACTAACCGGGCGATTTTTAATCCCCCGGCGGTAGAGCCGGCACAACCGCCGCAAAACATCAGGATAAATAGAATACCTTGGGCGAAAGTCGGCCAGGCCGCGAAGTTGTCATTGGAAAAACCGGTCGTCGTGATAATCGTGACTACTTGAAAGACAGCGCGCCGCAGCGCTTCTCCCACCGGTAAGGCCATTTCCGTAACTAAGGCCACCGTAATTAGTAGAGAGGCCAAAGTAATAATACCAACAAAAACCCGTGTTTCGGTATTGAGCAATAAAGGCTTGAGACTTTTCTTTTTCACCACCCGGTAATAAAGGGAAAAATTTATTCCGGCTAAGAAAGTAAAGAAGGTAATGATGATTTCGATCGGAAGACTGTGGAAGGCTTCAATACTGATGTTCCGGGAAGAGAATCCCCCGGTTGCAAGGGTGCCAAAAGCGTGAATCACGCTTTCAAACAATGGCATCCCCGCCAAATAAAGAGCAAGCATCTCGACCAAGGTCAAAACGGTGTAGATGAGCCACAAGGTAATCGCGGTATTTTTTAAACGGGGAACAATCCGTTCCGGAACCAGCCCCGGTACCTCCGCCTCGAAGAGCGAGGCTCCCTGCCGAAAGGAGAAGAGGGCCAGGGAGAGAACGATGATCCCCATCCCGCCCAACCAATGGGTTAAACTCCGCCACAAGAGGAGACCTCGCGGTAAACTTTCAACAGCCGGAAGGATAGTTGCTCCGGTGGTCGTAAACCCGGACATCGTCTCAAAAAAGGCATCGGTATAAGTAGTAACCGTTCCCGACAGGTAGAAAGGTATAGCTCCCAAGAAGACGATCAGCACCCACCCGACACCAACCACGGCAAACCCTTCTCGCCGCCGAAAGTCACCGGTCGGTTTGATGAGAGTAAACACTCCTCCCACCAAAACGGTTAATATAATCGTCACGCTAAAAGCCGGGAGATCTGCACTACGATCCCCCAGCGCCACCGACAAAGGGAAGAACATGAATAAAGCTAAAATCAGAAGAATTTTACCGATCGAATGAAAAACAAGGCGAAAATGCACAGCTACCCCTCTAATCTATTTTTTATCGAATAGCTTTTCCACCACGGGGACCACGCTTTTGAGGGCAAAAATAATGACATGATCATGCGGGTGGATTATGGTATCACCCCGGGGCACAATAATCCGCCCTTGATGAAGTATACTCCCGATTACGATTCCGGGCGGAAGATCCAATTCACGCAGAGACTTCTGTGTCGCCGGCGAATGCTCGGTTGGAATCACTTCAATGATCTCCGCATCCCCTGATTGTAAAAGGTTGATACTGACGATATTGCTCTTGCGGACCAGTTTCAGCATGGTGTTGGTCAATAAGATCCGGGGCGTGATCGTGGCGGTGACCCCAATCGTCTCGGCCAAGGGGATATAATCTTCCCGGCCGATTTCGCAGATGATCTCCTCCACGCCTGCTTTCCGCGCCAGTAAGGAAGCGATTAGATCCAGATTCTCCACGCCCTGCAAGGAGAGGAAGATATCGCCCGGCCCTATGTCTTCCTCCTCTAAAACCTCTTTTTTCGTCGGGTCGGCGCAGATGATACTGCACCCTTTAAGTTCACCGGCGAGCGTCCGGCAGAGCTCCACCCGGGGGTCGATAATCTTCACTTCTAAGTTGTTCTTTTTCTCCCGTAACAGCTTTAATAAGTACTGGGTGATTAAACCGCCACCGGCAATCACAATCCGCCGGAAATGCGGGGTCTTCATTTTGATTAACTCGTTTAAATTGTGAAAGCCCTTGGTTTCCCCAAGGACAAAAATCCGGTCCTGCGGCAGCAATTTGGTATTGCCACTGGGGATGAGCGCTTTGCCGTCGCGGATAATCGCCACAATCGTCAATGTTTCCAGGTTCAAATCGCTTATCCGATGGCCGGCAATCGCCAGCTCCTCGGTGACTTTTAGACCGATCAAACTGAGTTTCCCATCATGGAAATACTCCATATCGGTCGCCATCGGCACTTCGAGCAGCCGGAAAATTTCCTGGGCGGCCAGGTGTTCCGGATTAACGATCAGATCAATCCCGTATTTGGAATAGGATAATAAATAAGGATGAGAGGAGGTATAGTCGGAGTTTCTAACCCGGGCGACGGTCATCGGTACCCCGCACTGTTTCGCCGTCATACAGGCGATCATATTCAGTTCGTCATTTTCCGTTACCGCCAGAATAATATCGACCGATTTGATGTCGACTTCTTCCAAGGTCCGGGCGCTCGCGCCGTTGCCCACCACGGTCATCACATCCAGCTGCTCTCCCGCGGCACGGAGGGCCTCCGGATCCTTGTCGATTAAAATGACATCATGATCTTCGCCGGAGAGGATCCTGGAGATATCAAACCCGGCTCTTCCGGCCCCAACAATGACAATGCGCATCGTTTCTCCCCCTACTGAAGATCGGCTCCAACCAACAACCTGGGTTAAAACCCTTTACCATATTTGTATATTATATCGTTCCCCAGGGAGAAAAGCAAACCCTTCCCCGGGGGCAGAATGCAGGATAGAAACTTGGAAAAAGAAAAAGAAGGGCTGCTCCAAAGAAGGGCCCTTCTTTCGTCCATAAGATGCCCGGTTTTTAGAGTTTCTCCACCGCTAAAGCGGCCGGATAACCGTTAATCTCCCACTCTTCCATCCCGGCCGTCTTTTCGGCCAGTTCTTCAATGGCGACTCCCAAGGTTTCCTCCAGGATATAATCCTTGAACGCGTTAATCGCCTCCCGCACCGGCGCCTCGGCCCAATAGGCAATCTTAATGCGGTCCGTCAATTCGAATTGGGCATTCTTCCGCATATTCTGCACTTTAGAGACGACCTCACGGGCCAAACCTTCCTGGATCAGGGCAGGGGTGAGCGTGGTATCAAGGATCACATACTGATCCCGCTCCATTTCAACGGCGAAACCGGGTTTTTCCTCCGTCCGCACCTCGAGGTCCTCGACCGTGAGGTCCACCGCCGTCCCTTCCACATTAAGCGTCACTTTCTGCTCCGTTCTTAAACTTCTGACCAACGCCGCGGCGTCGGCCGCCGCGAGGGCTTGCCCAATCCCTTTCATAAGCTTGCCGTATTTGGGGCCTAAAACCGGGAAGTTGGGTTTGACCGTATAGGAGACATACTCGTCCGGATCGGAGACGTAGAGGATGGATTTAACATTGAGCTCTTCTTTGACCAGGTCTTCCATTGGTTTTAAGAGCTCTTCGTTTTTCCGGTCAATCCGGAGGGCGGCCAACGGTTGTCTGACTTTCAACTGGACCCGGTTCCGGGCGGCACGCCCGAGGGAGACCAGTTTGATCACCAGGTTCATGTGGCGTTCCAGTTCGGGATTGATATACGCCTCTTCGGCCTCCGGGTAGAGTTCAATATGGACCGAACGCTTCTTCGCCGGGCCTTGCACCAGATTCTGATAGATATCTTCCGCCAGGTAGGGGGCGAAGGGCGCCATCAACTTGGCGACCGTCACCAGCACCTCCCACAAAGTGCGGTAAACTGCCTGTTTATTCCGGTCCATCTCCGGCGCCCAGAAGCGCTCGCGGGTCCGCCGGACATACCAGTTCGAGACCTCGTCAATCATAAAGGTCTGGATCGCCCGGACGACTTTGGTCAGGTCATAACCCTCCATATCCTTCCGGATCTGTTTCGTCAGCGAATTAAGACGGGAGATCACCCAGCGGTCAATCTCCTCCCGTTCGGCCACCGGAATCGCATAGGCTTCCGGATCGGCATTATCAATATTCGCATAAAGCGTAAAGAAGGAGTAGACATTTAAGACCGTACCAAAGAATCTTAAGAAGACTTCTTTGAGCCCTTCCTCATCAAAGCGGGTCGGGGTCCAGGGCGGCGAGACGGCCAAGAGGTACCAGCGGGTGGCGTCAGCGCCGTACCGTTCGATTAAATTCCAAGGATCAACGGTATTGCCCCTTGATTTCGACATCTTCTGCCCATTCTTATCGAGGACCAAGTCATTGACGAGGACACTCTTGTAAGGCGATTGGTCAAAGAGGAAGACCGAGATCGCCAGGAGCGAGTAGAACCAGCCTCTGGTCTGGTCAATCCCTTCGCAGATAAAATCAGCCGGGAAACGCTCCGCAAAATTATCCTTATGCTCAAAGGGGTAATGCCACTGGGCAACCGGCATCGCGCCGGAGTCAAACCAGCAGTCGATCACTTCCGGGGTACGGGTCATCCGCCCGCCGCATTCGCACTTGAGGTGAATTTCGTCGATATATGGACGGTGCAGTTCAATCGTTGCCGGATCAACGGCCTCCAGCGCCCGCTCCGCCAGTTCCTGGCGCGAGCCAACGGCGGTCAGCCGGTTACAGGTTTCGCACCGCCAGATATTGAGCGGGGTTCCCCAGTAACGGTCACGGGAGAGCGACCAGTCGATCAGGTTCTCCAGCCAGTTCCCGAAACGGCCACTACCGACGTGCTCCGGATACCATTTGACCTTTTTGTTGCACTCAATCAGCCGGTCTTTATATTTAGTAACGGCAATATACCAGGATTTACGGGCATAGTAGAGCAGGGGTGTGTCACACCGCCAACAGTAAGGATAAGAGTGGGTGATCCGCTCTTTCCGGAAGAGTTTGCCCTCCTCCTTCAGATGTTCGGTGATCTCGTCATCGGCGTCCCGGACAAACTGTCCGGCCCAGGGTGTGATCTCCGGCGTAAACTTCCCTTCCTTGTTGACCGGCTGCAGGACCGGCAAGTTATACTCTTGGCCTAAACGGTAGTCATCCTCACCAAAGGCCGGGGCGATATGCACAATCCCGGTCCCGTCCTCGGTGGAGACAAAGTCGGCGCCGTAGACATGGAAAGCGGCCTGGTCCTCCAGCTTAATGAAGGGAAGGAGTTGCTCGTACGCCATCCCCACCAGTTCCTCCCCCTTGACCGCGGAGAGGATCTCCGCCCCCTTGCCGAGCACCGCATCGACGCGCTCACGCACGAGGATATAGATATTCTCGTCGTCCGGCCGGCGGGCCCGGACATAGGTGAAGGCTGGATTAATCGCCAATGCAACGTTGGACGGCAGTGTCCAGGGGGTGGTGGTCCAGACCAGGAAGTAGGTCCCGGGTTCCCCCACCACTTTCATCCGCACATAAATCGAGTTGATCTTCTCTTCCTTGTACCCCTGCGAAACTTCGTGCGAAGCCAGGGGGGTCCCACAGCGGGCGCAGTAGGGCATGATCTTATGGCCCTCGTAGATCAACCCGGCATCGAAGTATTTCTTCAAAATCCACCAGACGGATTCGATATAGTCATTATCCAGGGTAATGTACGGATGATCCAGATCAATCCAGTAGGCGATCCGTTCCGTCATCCGGCGCCACTCCCGCTCATAGGTAAAGACGGATTCACGGCACTCCTTGTTAAAGGCCTCAATCCCGTATTCTTCGATTCCTTGTTTGGAAGAGAGCCCCAATTTCCGCTCGACTTCAATCTCCACCGGCAACCCGTGGGTGTCCCAGCCGGCTTTCCGCTCCACTTGATAGCCTTCCATTGTCTTGTAGCGGCAGACCGTATCCTTGATCGTCCGGGCTAGGACATGGTGAATTCCCGGTTTCCCGTTTGCGGTCGGCGGCCCTTCATAAAAGATAAACTTGGGCGCGCCCGCCCGCGCTTCCACACTTAGCTTGACCATATCTTCGTCCAGCCAGCGCTTGAGGATCTGCTCTTCCCGCTCGCTGACCGAACCTTTGACATCAATCTCGCGAAACTTTCCACCCATTTTGCAAACTCCTTTCCCCTTCGGGCATTGCTGCGCAACTATCCTTGTTCGATCCGTTTTGATCTTGCTTATTTAAATTTTAGGTTATTAAATAAAAAAACCGTCCGCAAAGGGACGGCAATTAGACCGTGGTACCACCCATCTTGATAAGGTCAGCTTTCATGCGTACCTTACCCACTCAAGACCTGATAACGGAGGTAATCCGTCCGGACTTACTGCCAGGTTCGGTCCGGAGGCTCAAGGCTGATCTTCATACGGCCGTAGTTATCCCTTTCCACCAACCGGGACTCTCTGTCTACCCGTTACCGTACTACTCGTCCTCTCCTCGCCTGGTTAAGACTTGTATAATTGCATTTATTTTAGCTTATTATGCTACTAAAGTCAATCGTCTGACTTGAAAATGCTGCCCTTTGCTCGGAATCTCTGCCCAGGCAGAATGGTATTTCCTTGTTCCGGTGAATTTCTCGGAGTTCTCCCGATAAATCGTCCGTGCCGGCCAGCGGGATAACACCTCATGATGACAGGAGACCTTGGGCGGTCTTTTCCGGCCGTAAAAGGCGATATACAAAGTTGAGTCCTTAGTTTCCGCCCAGATCAAAAGGGGAGTACCGGTACAGTTCCGGAATTGAAGATCCTTATAAAGAGCAATCGTCGCATCCTGTCCGGGGGGAACATACGGCACCGGCATGCTATGCGGCCAGCGTTCAATGATCTCCAGATTGGCCAGGACCGCTACATTATAAAGGGTACTGGCGACCTTGCACACCCCTCCGCCAACTGAGGGCCGGACCTCCGTACCATAGTAGGTGGGTCCGTCCTGAAAACCGCGTTCCGCCGTTCGCGGTCCGATGACGGCATTGGCAGAGAAGACCGTGCCTGGCGCAACTACCTGCCCCCTGATCTTTTCCGCCGCCAGTTTAATATTATGTTCTTCGCCCGCCTGCGGATGGGGAAGGGTAGTCTGGAAGGCGGCCAATCGGACCACCGTCCGGTGTTGGAGGCATAAACGGCGAAACTCCGGTTCCGTTTCCCACCATAACCGGGTCCGGCCCGCGACCGGCCTGCCGTAAGGGTACCCGGCTCCCTCTTCGCCGGCCTCCGCCCGGAAGTGGGTATCGTTTTCGATCCGGGCTTCGGGAAAATCCCTGAGCCGATCGAGAAGTTGGGGGCTGAGAGCATGCACCAGGAAACCACAACTAACCCCGAAAAAGAGCACTATACCGATCTTTTTCCAGCTAGAGGACACTTCTACCTTCCTATGCATAAGAATTAGTAACGGTTAGTATCCCCATAATCGCGCATAAATACTTAAAAGTCTTCACCGGATCAATATCTGCCTGTCCTGTGGGCGGCGTCGGGCCAATTAACTCAACACCATAGTAAAAAGTCCGGTCATGGCATAAGGGTACAAGAAAAACAGGAAATGTCAGAATGAATGTGGAAGTAGAGATTAAAACCAGCCGGTTCATCTTCAAGTCCTTGCCACAGAACCCGGTCTTGTCCAGCTTTAACCGGATCAGGCTAACGGACAGGTTTAGACCTAGGAGGAACGATGGATACCACATATTTTATTGTAGCCCGTGCTTTTCGCTGGGAACAAAAGATCGAACGCTCGCTGTTTATCGGTGATACCTGTGCGGTGACTTCAACCGAAGAAGCGCAGGCTGTGATTAACCGGATTAAGGAAGAGCATCCGAAAGCCAACCACCACTGCTATGCTTACCGGGTCGGGTTAGGCAACTATCCCACCGCCTACTATAGTGATCAGGGCGAACCCTCCGGAACCGCCGGGCAACCGATCCTCAATGCCATCCTCCATGAAGAGTTAACCAATACGATCGTCGTAGTTACCAGGTATTTTGGGGGCAAAAAACTGGGAATCAGAGGTTTAATTGATGCCTATCATTCCACGGCTCTCCAGACCTTAAAACAAGCCGGGAAGAAACCATTAATCCCTGCTTTCAACTTGGAGTTGGAGCTGGATTACCCCCAACTCCCGCTCATCAACCATCTTTTGCAGACTTACGAAGCAGAGATACTGGCGCAGGACTACGGCGCCACTGTAAAATTAACCGCCCGGGTTCCGGAGAAACACCGCCCGGCCCTGCGCGACGCGTTGGCGGCACTCCGGGAAGTCCAGTGGAAAGAGGGCAATTAATGCCAATCGCCCGGGACTGTTCTTTTCACCCCGGCATATCCTATTACTAAAGAGAGGTCTTAACAAACGATTAAGCCTCTCTTCCTCACCAAAGTCCTTCTCCGGCCTTGCCCGCACCAAAGGCCAGATCCTTCTAACTCCGAATCCAGGTTAAAAAGGCGGTCACCCGCCTTTTTATATTTCCCGCTCCAAGATCTGGTTTAACCGGTATTCCCGATTAGAGCCCGACATAAAATGGGTTTTTCCGTTTGCCGATCTTTTCTTGACATCAGTCTCCTTCTTTGCTAGAATAAATAACGAACTCCATGCCGAAGTGGCGGAATTGGCAGACGCAGTAGACTCAAAATCTACCGCCCTCAAAAGCGTGCCGGTTCGAGTCCGGCCTTCGGCACCATCACTTTAAAATACAATCCCCGAAAAGGGGTTTTTTTATTGCCATGCGCCCCCAATCGGGGTTTTTTCTTGGCGACCGTTTCCTTGCTTGTAACCTTACAGGCGGAACCACCCTTTAATTACGCCAATATATATAGTGATTGTAAGTGTTAAAGGACTTTTTCACACCGCAGCGCAGATGCCTTACAGATATTCCCTTCGGGGAAAGCTTTAGACCGGTTAAAAATATAGAAAGGGTTTAATCCCCACACTTGTCCGGAAATTACCCGCCTGTTTCCGAAAATCAATTGTTAACCCCGTCTTTACCCATTAGAAACTTTCATCCATAGGATTTACCCTTTTTTTTTCGAATAATGCCCAATTAGGGGGGGAAGTTGAAAAGATCATACTTTACCTACATAACTTTGGAGGTGTAAGAATGTCGCTTTTATGGTCTGACTTATTCTGGGTTGTCCCTCTGGTTGGTATCATAACCCTCTTTGTGGTCTGGGTCTATTACCGTGGTGTACGGTCTGCTGATCCTGGCGACGAAAAAATGCGGGAGATCAACCATGCGATCCGCACCGGGGCCTTTGCTTTTATCCGGCGCGAATATACCACTGTCGGTTGGGTTTTACTGATCGCCATTCCCGTGATCTTTTTCGTCTTGGGTGGCGCGCCAAGTATCTCCTTTATCGTCGGTGCCTTATTCTCCCTGTCCGCCGGTTTCATTGGTATGAACGCAGCCACGCTGGCGAATGTCCGGACGGCACAGGCTGCCAAAAAAAGCGCCGCCGACGCCATCCATATTGCTTTCCCGGCCGGCGCCATTATGGGGTTGACGGTGGTTGGCCTCAATTTGATCGGAATCTCCGTCTTATATCTTCTCTTCCCTGATCCCGAGTTGCTTACCAGTTATGGTCTAGGCGCCTCCTTGGTGGCGTTGTTTGCCCGTTTCGGCGGCGGCATCTACACGAAAGCCGCGGATGTCGGCGCTGATCTGGTCGGAAAACTCGAAGAAGGTATTCCCGAGGATGATCCGCGCAACCCGGCGGTTATCGCCGATAACGTTGGGGACAACGTTGGCGATGTCTGCGGAATGGGCAGCGATTTGTTTGAAAGTGAAGCCGAGGTAATGGTCGCTGCCATGACGATCGGTACCACTTTAACCGCCACTTATGGCGTGAAAGCGATCGTTGGACCGGTTCTCCTCTTCGCCCTTGGGGTTCTGGCTTCGGTCATCGGTATTTACTTCGTAAAGATGCTCCGCAGCCACAACGCTTACCACGCGATCAACATGGGTAACTATCTGACCTGTGCGCTCGCGGTCATTGGCGGCTTTTTCTTCAGCAAGTTTTACCTGAATGATCTCAACATGTTCATGGCGGTCATGGTTGGCCCGCTCGCCGGTTTGTTTGTCGGGTTGGCCTCAGAGTACTACACCTCTGATGAGAAAAAACCGGTGCACAATCTGGCTGCCTCGGCCCAAACCGGCGCCGCGACGACCATCATTGACGGTGTGGCCATCGGCATGAAGTCCACGGTCTTACCGATTCTGATCACCTCCGCCGCTGTTTTAATCGCTTATCGCTTTGGCGGTTTCTACGGGCTGGCCTTGAGTGCCGTTTCGATGCTCTCCATCTCCGGAATTACCATTGCGGTTGACGCTTATGGTCCGGTCACCGACAACGCCGGTGGGATTGCTGAAATGGCCGGGTTGCCCGAAGAAGTACGCGAAGTCACCGATGCGCTGGATTCAGTCGGTAACTCGATGGCGGCAGTCACCAAAGGTTTTGACATCTCCGCCGCTGCGCTGACGGCACTTGCTCTCTTTGCCGCTTATGCCAGCGCTGCAAAGCTGGAAACGATCAATCTACTGTCCCCGCACGTCATTATCGGTCTCTTTATCGGCGGTGTCCTGCCTTTCTTCTTCTCGGCCCAGGCTTTGGATGCGGTTGGCCGGGCGGCCGGTCATATGATTGAAGAAGTCCGCCGGCAGATGCGGGAGATCCCCGGTCTCCGCGAAGGGAAAGCCAAACCGGACTATGCACGGTGTGTCGATATTTCGACCCGGATGGCCCTGAAAGAAATGATCTACCCCAGTCTGGTTGCTTTAATTGCCCCGGTCCTCATTGGCTTCACCCTCGGAACGGAAGCCCTCGCCGGCGTTTTGGGCGGTTCGTTGGTAACCGGTATGCTCCTGGCGCTCTTCCTCGCGAATTCCGGTGGTGCCTGGGATAATGCGAAGAAGTACATTGAAGCGGGCGCCTATGGCGGGAAAGGTTCCAATGCTCATAGCGCCGCAGTAATCGGCGATACCGTAGGCGATCCCTTCAAAGATACAGCCGGTCCCAGCTTGAACATTCTCTTCAAGTTGATCGAAATTGTCGCCCTGGCGATTGCTCCCTTGTTAATCCGCTAATAAGGACGGCCAAAGCTAAAATTCACGATAGGCCCAACAGGCTAACCTGTTGGGCCTTCTTTTTGCCTTGCCATCGCCAGGTTTGGACCTGCAAAAAACGCCGGACATAGCGCAGGCCGGACAATAAAGAAGAGGGCTGACTTTGGCGTCAGCCCTCCTTGCTTAAATTATAAGGCATTTTTTTGGCATACAGGATGAAGACGTAGCTTTTCCGCCTGCTTCAGACCGGTTGTTTTTTATGGCGAAACGGCCGCTGTTCCTTCTCGACGTGGGGTGACCCGACCCAGAGTCCGACCGCACGGATCCAGGCATCCCGCTCCTCCCCCGGGAGTTCGTCAACGTTCCGGTAATCCGATTTCCGGATGAACTCTTTCAGTTCGGCGCTTAGTTTCGCAAACCGGTCAATCTGTACCTCCCGGAGGGTAGCGCGGACGTCCCCGTCCGTCGCCTGCTGTTCAGCCAATTGGTAATGGGGAAGGCAGAGGCCGGCGGAGGAGCGGTAAGCCTCCCGGAACTCTCCGTTGTTTAATGCTCGCAGCAAGCCAAAGATGTAACGCCGTTCCATCTCCCGTTCTTCACGGCAGGCCAGGCATTCTTCCTCTTTCCCTTGCCCAAACTTCGTGCTTTTGATTTTACTGAGCAACCCCTTTTTCTCCAGGTGCTGGCGGTAAGCATCGATCAGATCGGCATAGAGAATGGAATGGCCCAACGGATCACCCATTTTTTGCAAGGTCCAAGCGTGCTCGCGGCAGAAGCCCCTAGTCGCCCGGAGCCGGTCTCTCGTCTGGTTGTCATTGACAAACTCATACATCAGGTTATCCAGAAAACGGCGGGTCGCTTCGGCGAGGCACCGGCAAACCGGGCAGGTTGGACCGGTTAATGCTTGTGTTAAATTATATTGGATAGCATCATTATTATTAATCATGGCCTTCACCACTATCTTGCTTAATGTCGCCGTGCGCTTGGCGGGTATAGGATTTTTCGTTTATAAGCATCCTCTCTGCTTAAATCATAACATAAAAAGGTGGGCATGCCCACCTTTTTATTGATTAAGCTCATTACATCTTTAAGATAACTGATAAATAAGTATAATTCCGTTTTTCATCAACCGGCAACTCTCCGCTTTTCCTGCGGTTAGAAGCCAGATGACGGAAGCAGAGCCCGGCATTCGCTGACCAAACTCTCAATAATCTTGGCCACCGGTTCAATCCGCTCAACCAGGGCTGCCGACTGGCCGGCCATCACCGAGCCTTCTTTCACATCCCCCCGGACCGCGGCCGCCAAGCGTCCGGTTCCGAACTTATCCAACTCCTCCGGAGGAGTACCGGCCGCTTCAAGTTCGAGGAATTGCTGGGCAAATGGATTCTTCAGGACCCGTACCGGATGTCCGGTGGAGCTTCCCGTCACGACCGTTGACCGGTCTTTCGCTTTCAACACCATCTCTTTGTAGGCGGGGGCAACCTGACACTCTTCAGCGCAAAGGAACCTGGTCCCCAGTTGCACTCCTTCCGCTCCCAAGATCATGGCGGCCGCCATTCCCCGGCCGTCGGCGATTCCTCCGGCGGCAATCACCGGGACTTCCAGCTTGTCCGCTAATTGAGGGATCAAGACCATCGTCGTCTCCGTCCCGATGTGACCGCCGGCTTCCATTCCTTCCCCAATCACCGCATCCACGCCGGCGCGTTCCAGCCTTTGGGCGAGGGAAACGGAGTTCACCACCGGAATAACCTTGATCCCGGCTTCCTTCCAGACCGGCAGGTATTTCCCCGGGTTGCCGGCGCCAGTGGTCAAGACCGGTACCTTTTCCTCCAGAACGACCTTGAGCACTTCTTCCAGATGGGGCGAGAGGAGCATCAGGTTCACCCCCACCGGTTTGGTGGTTAACTCCCGGGCTTTTCTGATTTCCGCCCGCACCCAGTCCCCAGGTGCATTCCCGGCAGCAATGATCCCCAAGCCACCCGCCTCCGAGACGGCCGCCGCCAGTTCAGCGGTGGCGATCCAGGCCATTCCCCCTTGGATAATCGGGTATTCGATCCCTAGTAACTCAGTTACTCTCGTCTTTATGGTCCTTCCTCCTTTGCTTAAACCAAGCACCACTCCCGCAAGAAATGTCAAGGTTCGCCACGAAGATGAAGTGGGCTTGTAGAATAAAATAATACTTAAGATCATAGATCAAGGGCGGGAGTGAGTCAATACTAGCATCTTCCGATCCGCGGAGCAACCGCCGGAATTCATTTGATTTCCTTATAAAATCAAAGATTTTCTAAGCTGAGCGGTTCATTGGTCGCGATATGCCCCATCAGCGATTCCGCTTTTTCCCCGTTAACCAAAAACTGGACCTGTTTAATCCCTGGTAAACCGGTCACGGTTCTGACGATCTGGTGGACCAACAGTGTTTCCTGAAGCGAACCTCCATGCAGGTTTTCACTGGAAAAATCAACATAAGCGAGATCGCCTTCCACCCATGCCTGGCGAATCGTGAGCTGTTCATGGAGGGCGGTGGATAATCCTTCTTTCGCCGGGGGTTTTCTTAATTCCTGAAGCACTACATCGATTAGATCGTCCCCTTTATATTTCACCTCACGGTCAACCGCTTTAAACATCGGGAGGTCTTCCCGCCCGCTCTCGACATATTCCTGGTTGGCAAAGTAAAGTCTGACGACGACTGTCCGTTCTTCCGCTGCCGGCTGGGGAGCAGGCGCCGGTTCTTCTCGACCGCGCCGGAATAGCTCCGGAGAGACCAAGAGCAGAAACAGGCCAATCACTAGTGCCGGGAGAATGATTAAATAACCCCTTTTTTTCTCCATCTTGCTTCTCCTTTCATCTCCCCCGCTCACCCTTACGGCAACTGCGTTTTTAATTCCGGCCGCAACCGGCAGGTGCGGAAGGTGCTTAAGTTTAGTTTAACCGAAATCACCAACCAATTTTATCTTTCGGCATGGGATTGTTTTCCGGTTGGCACCAGGCCGGCTTGGTCCAAGAGTGCTTTTAAGGCGAGGAGGGGAATCCCTCCTTCAAACTTAACCTCCCCGTTAAACAGCAGAAGAGGAAAGCAGCGCCCTTCCTTCATCAGCTTTTGCACAAGGGGGTGGCCCGGGGTTTGGTGGAGGTCAATAAACTCCACCGCCAGTTGTCCACCGTAGGCCAGGAGCATTCCTTGCCTTAAGTAGTTGATCTGAGTTTTAAGCGGCAGCGGCTCCGCACCGCAACTCTTCTCCTCGCCATCGGCAATGATAATGAGTTCTACCGGGGTCATCCCCTCCACCTCCTAATAAGCCTTCTGCAACTCGTCACGCATCATTCGTTTCTGTTCGCCCTTCGCTCGTTGCTTGACCTCCACTCAAGATAAAAAAATACTGTCATAGGCCTCAGCCCAGAAATTCACCGGAACAAGGAAACACCATGCTGTCCCGGCGGAGATGTAAATCTGGCTGTTTTTTTCCCTTTCGAGCAGGTAAGCGACTGCTCAGTTCTCTGGCTTCCGGAACCGCTCCAGCCCCACAAACTTACTGTACTCTTTCTGGAAGAGGAATTCGACCGAACCTAAGGGACCGTTCCGGTGTTTTGCAATAATGAACTCGGTGATGTTTTTCTTTTCGGTCTCCGGTTCGTAATAGTCTTCCCGGTATAAGAAGCAGACTAGGTCGGCGTCCTGTTCCAATGATCCCGACTCCCGCAGGTCGGAGAGGGTCGGCTTTTTGTTCTGCCGCTGTTCGACCGCCCGCGAGAGCTGGGAGAGCGCAAGCACGGGCACCGAGAGCTCCCGGGCCAGCGCCTTTAACCCCCGTGAAATCTCGGAGACTTCCTGTTGCCGGCTTTCGACCCGTCCCCGCCCTTGCATCAATTGGAGATAGTCGATGATAATCAGGCCCAACCCCCGTTCCGCCTTCACCCTTCGTGCTTTCGAGCGGACTTGCATGACGGAAAGGTTGGGTGAGTCATCAATAAACATCGCCGCTTCGCTGAGCCGTCCCAAGGCGTGCGAAAGCCGGGGCCAATCTTCCTCGCGGAGATTCCCGGTCCGGATCCGCTGGTTGTCGACACCAGCCTCCGCACAGAGCAGTTTCATCGCCAATTGCTCCTTCGACATTTCCATGCTGAAGACGATCACCGGCAATTTGAGCTGAACGGCAACATATTGGGCGATATTCAAGGCAAAAGTGGTCTTCCCCATACTGGGGCGCGCCGCCAAAATGATCAGATCCGAAGGCTGGAGGCCGGCGGTGATCCGGTCCAGGTCGCTAAAACCGGTCGGCACGCCGGTGACGGCGCCCCGCGCTTCATAAAGCTTTTCTACCTGTTCAAACGTCTCGATCAAAATATCCTTCAGGTTTATGACTGATTGCCCGGACCGCCGGTTGGTAATCGCAAAGATCGTATTTTCCGCCCGGTCAATAATATTCTCCACTTCATCGCTGGCTTCATAAGAGGAGGTGACAATTTCGGTCGCCGCATGGATCAACTTCCGGAGAAGGGATTTTTCTTCTACGATCCGGGCGTAGTGTTCAACATGGGCGGCCGTCGGGACGGCATTCGCCAGTTCGGTGAGGTAGGTAATCCCGCCGACTTTCTCGAGGGCGTTTTTTTGCCTTAATTCTTCAGTCACCGTTACTAAATCCACCGGTTCCCCCCGGTTGGTCAAGTCGAGGACCGTCTGGTAAATGAGGCGGTGGTTTTCCCGGTAAAAATCATCGGGGCGCAAAATCTCCATCGCCCGGTAAATCGCCTCTTTCTCCAGGAACATCGCCCCCAGGGTCGACCGTTCGGCCTCGAGATTCTGCGGGGGAATCCGGTCAAGTAAGATACCTTCGCTCATCTTAAAACCTTCCTTATCCAGATTTCAGGCGGCAGTGAAAATAAGCCGCAGAATAACTGCGGCTTCGCTTCGTTCGTTATCCGGGCCTTGCTTAATGAACAAAGAAGACTTCTTCCATGATTTCTTTGACGGTTGAAGCAGTTTTCACTGTGATCCCATCCAACTCTGCGGGGATATCCCGTTCATTCTCGCGCGGAATATAGACCACATTGACGCCGGCTTGTTTCGCACCATAAATCTTCTCCGGGATCCCGCCGACTTCCTTCACTTTTCCCTGGACCGTCACTTCACCGGTGATCGCAACATCTTGACGTAACGGCCGCTGGAGAAGGGAACTGATAATCGCCAGAGTAATCGCGACGCCGGCAGAGGGACCGTCAATCCGTCCTCCACCAACAACGTTGACATGAATATCGTAATCATTGATATCCAGACCGGTCAGCAGACGCACAACAGAAGCCGCATTAAAGACTGAGTCTTTGGCCATGGAACCCGCTGTTTCATTAAAACGTAATTTTCCTTTCCCCTTTTCGGCCGGGAAACTGACCGCTTCAATTTCAATAAGCGAGCCGACAAACCCACTGACGCCCAAACCGAAGATCTTTCCGATCTCCCCGTCGGAACTCCCTTTCACTGTTATATAAGGAGAGAGCCTGCTCGCCCTGATCACCTCCATGAGATGTTCCTCACGGATCCGGATTTTGGAACCATGCTCGTACCTCGCCTGCTGGTAGAGGGCGATTCCGTAAGCATCGGCAAGCATCCCCACCGCCTTCCGGCCCTCAATGGAGTAGGCGCTGATCAGTTCGGGCACCTCCGGGTCGAGTTCTGCATTCAGACGCCGGGCAGCGTCGGTCACGATCTTCTTGATTGATTGGCTGGTCAGCGGCTCAAAATACACTTCCGCGCAGCGTGAACGTAACGCCGGACTGATCTCCGAGGGATCTTTGGTCGTCGCGGCAATCAGGATAAAATCCGCCGGCGCCCCTTCTTCAAATAATTTCTTGATATATTTAGGCACCCCGGGGTCATCGGGATCGTAATAAGCCGAATCAAATTTTACCCGCTTATCCTCTAACACCTTAAGCAGCTTATTCATGAGGATTGGGTCGAGCTCGCCAATTTCATCGATGAACAATACACCTCCGTGTGCTTCGGTCACGAGTCCCAGTTTCGGTTCGGGAATCGCGCCTTCCGCCAAATCCCGCCGTGCGCCCTGGTAAATCGGATCATGGACCGACCCTAAAAGCGGATTGGTCACTTCCCGGGGATCCCACCGTAAGGTTGTCCCATCAACCTCGACAAAGGGCGCATCTGCCGCAAAAGGGGTGTAATGAATCTTCTTCGCTTCCTCCAAAACCAGCCGGGCAACCGTGGTCTTCCCGACACCGGGCGGCCCATAGACGATCACGTGCTGGGGAAAAGGAGAAACCAGCTTCGCCAGTAAAGCACGGATCGCCGCGTCCTGACCCACGACCTGGTCCAGCGCGGACGGGCGGAGCTTTTCAAGGGCGGAACGGGAAAGCGAAACCTGCTCCATTCTTTCCAATTCGGCGTATTTCTTTAGTGTATAAGGATTGTCAGGTCCGTTGATCTCTTTCAGAACCTGCATCTTGATCTCTTTAACATACTCTTCGTGCCGGTGCTGCATCCGTTCGGCAATCTTCTTTTCGATCTTTTCCTCAACGGTTTTGCGGGCAATTAAATCGGCGATCTCCTCTTCGATCTCATCTAAAACCGTTGGCAGGTCGACACTATTCGGCACCTGGGCAAGGGTCGGATCTTCGTAGACCAACCGCTGCAGCGCTAATACTCTTTCTTCCAAAACTTTGGAACGCATCAATTGGAGCGCATCGAGTTTACCGGCTTTCATGACCAATTTATCGGAACCATAGAGATTCGCCAAGAGCGAATACAGCGCAGTTACCTGTCGGTGTAACTGATCTTCCTCTTGAGGAAAACGGTCACGGCGGGAGATCCTCCGGCTCTCTTCGCCAACATCTCTGAGTACACTTTTCACGTTAATTCCTCCCTATGAGCTTTGACCTTACCCTTCAGGCACCACGTGGACCTCTATGTTTGCGGTAACCCCCCGATAAAGGTGGACCTTGATTTGATGCTCTCCCATGGCCTTGATGGGTTCTGATGGGTTAAGTTGTTTCTTATCGATTTCGATTCCTGTTTTCTTCTGGAGCTCTTCGACAATATCTTTGCCGGTAATTGAGCCAAAGAGTTTTCCCCCTTCGCCCGCTTTACGCGGAAACTTCAGGGTTAAACCGTCAATTTGCGCGGCAATTCTTTTCGCCTCTGCTTCCTCAAGCGCCTCCTTTTGCTCCAAGTGCGCTTGTTCGGTTTCCCACTTTTTAAGATTAGCCGGGGTGGCCGGGATGGCCAGATTTTTGGGGAACAAGAAGTTACGGGCGTAACCGTCAGCCACTTCTTTCACTGTCCCTTTTTTCCCCAGCGCCTTCACGTCACTGAGTAAAATCACCTTCACCTTGGATCTCCACCTCCCATCCTTTCGCTCATCCCTTGCTTTCCATCATCCGCAGATGATTATTGCGGTTGAGGCTTTTTCAACGCCTGGTTCTTTCCTTGAACATGTTTTAAACAGGCAGAAATATCCCCGTACCAGACTTCAAGCTGATGCTCAGTCTCGAGATGGGCACGGAGTTGTTCTTCGACTGTCAGATCTAGCTCGGTGTAGCTGATCCCTAATCTTCTCGCCAGAAAATAACAGGTGAGCATAATCGCTGCCAAAGCTTTCGCGATGGCTTGCTGATTATGTTTGATTAAAGCTTTAAAGAAAAAGGATACCCCTTCAATCAGCTCGGCTTTTAACCATTCGAGCGTCCGTAAATTGCGGGTAATATCGAGATCCTGATTGGGGCGGGCCATGAGTAACCCCCCTTATGTCCACATCTATTCAACACCGGAGGACTTTTTCCTTCCGGGTGAGATTGGGAAAAAGAAAGGAGGCTTTTGGCCTCCACCTTTTTAAATCTTAGTCACTGGTATACGGTAACATCGCTAACTGTCGAGCCCGTTTTATCGCCACCGTTAGCTGACGTTGGTGATGGGCGCAATTCCCTGAAATCCGGCGGGGAAGGATCTTCCCCCGTTCGGTGATAAATTTACGTAACCGGCCAACCTCTTTATAGTCAACGGTTTCGATCTTATCAACACAAAACGAACAAACGCGCCGTTTCTTTCTTCCTCGTTCACGTGCCATGATGACACCTCCTCTGACCGTTAATGGCTTTTTTAGAAGGGCAGATCATCCAGATTAATCTCGCCAAAATCATCTCCGGACAGTTCGTCCTCCGGCCCGCCGCTGGCAGCTGTCTCCCGCCTGCCCTCACCGGCACGGTCCAAGAACTGAACATTCCCGGCAACAACCTCGGCGACTCTTCGTCTTTGACCATCTTGTGTTTCGTAACTCCGGATCTGCAACCGGCCGTCCACTGCCACCAATCTTCCTTTATGCAGGTGATTGGCGCAAGTTTCGGCAAGTTTTTGCCAGACGATGACCGGGATAAAGTCCGCTTCCCGCTCGCCGGCCTGGTTGGTAAAAGGCCGGTCCACCGCCAGGGTGAAGTTGGCCACCGCCACCCCGTTCGGGGTATACCTTAATTCCGGGTCACGCGTTAATCTGCCAATTAAAATGACATGATTCATTCTTCTCCACCACCCTTAATCAGGTGTTTTGTCTGATGATCAAATGACGAATGACATCATCGGAGATTTTCAAAACGCGGTCAAGTTCTTGTGCAGTTGAACTGGGCGCTTTCATCTCCACATACAAATAATAGCCTTCGGTAAATCCCTTAATCTCGTAAGCCAGCCGGCGCTTACCCCAACGGTCGATTTTGGTGACTTCACCATTGGCGTTCTTAATTACTTCCTCCACCCGGTTAATGGCTTTCTCCAAATTCTCCTCTTCGAGTTGGGGATTGAAGACTATAACGTTCTCGTACATTCTCATCCTGCAGACACCTCCTCCCTCTGGACTAATGGCCGCAGGTCGATCCTGCGGCAGGGAAGCACACGTTATATTATAACATCATCCCTTTTTTTAGACAAGTTCCGGAAGATCAAGGGTGGCTGATTTAAGAACCTTTTTCAAGCTTTTTTCCACTTTGAGCCGGGGAATTAAAATTAAATGTCCACAGGTTAAGCATTGCAGGCGGAAATCGACGCCGACGCGTAAGACTTCCCAATCCGTCCCCCCGCAGGGGTGTGGTTTTTTCAACCGGATCTGATCGCCGACTGAAAGCTTCAGAGGCTCTTTCATCCGCTTTCGCCCTCCATCTCCGTAAGATTCAACCTGTTTTCCCAACTCCTTACACCGCGGGTTTCGTTCCATGCAGGATGCGCATACTTTTCCCGGGCCAGTCGCTGAGCAAGTTCAACTTCTTCAGCCGTTAAGGGCATTTCCTGCCACTCAATACCCAGTTCGTCCCCAAGCCCTTGTTGCAAAGCGGAAATGACCGTCTGCCTTTCCGGATAAAACCCTAAGGCCTCTTGTAAACCAATAATCCTCTGTTGCAACTTCGCGATTGCCGCCGGTGAGGGACTGCTTTCTTCCAGCAAATTCAGTAAGACACCGGCATCGAACGTAAACGGGATGGAACCATGTTGCAGCAGGGCGTGCGCCCGGCGCACCTGCGCGCTCCCGACGAGTTTCCGCCCGCCACAGGTAAGTTCGTACCAGGATCGGGAAGCAAAACAGGCCGACGACGGAAGCCTGGAGGAAGAGGTGGGCGTTTCCGCCAATTCGACCTGGAGACCAAGAAGGCTAAAACCCTTTTTTAAACCATGCGCAATCCGCTGGTAATCAGCGAGGACCGGTCCATGGAAACCGTCCCGCGCCCCGGTTACGAAAGAATATGTAAGTTCATCGTGATGGAAGACGGCCCGTCCTCCGCTCGGCCTTTTCACCCAATCGATCCCTTTTTCCCGGTAGACGGCGCGCTTCTGCACAGACGGCGGGTCTTGAAAACAACCGAACGATAAAGCAGGAGGAGCCCAGCCGTAAAAGCGAAGGGTGGGCGGGGACTTCCCCATACTGTAACTGATTAAAACCGCTTCATCGACTGCCATATTCCAAGCCGCGTTTCCCATCGTCCAGGGAAGAAGACGGCCTGTCATTTTTCCCCAATTAACTCCTGGTACTCCTGAGCGGTCAAAAGGTTGTTTAACTCCGCCGGATCGTCCAACTCAATGACGGCAATCCAACCTTTACCATAAGGGTCTTGGTTAATCAGTTCCGGACTAAATTGCAGTTCATCGTTGACCTCGACAACTTCGCCAGAGACCGGGGCATAAACATCAGAAACGGCTTTGACCGATTCAATACTTCCCATTCCGGATTTGGCTTTGACTTTTTCGTTCAGGGCAGGCAGCTCAACATAGACGACATCGCCCAATTCAGCTTGGGCATAGGC
>JAKOVI010000035.1 GCA_029782135.1 Bacillota bacterium | reverse complement strand
ATGGAGATCGGCCAAATGTAAACAGCGTATCCGCGCCATGGCGTCAACCTCCGTTCGCGATAAGCTTCTTCAGATAATTTACTATAGTAATTAGCAATTAAGACCCCAATCCCTTTTTTTCTCCACAAGTGTTGGAAAAAACAAGAAGACGCGTTTTGCTGAGGCCTGATCAACCGCGAGCAAAGAAAAAACCCGCAGAAGTTGAAATCTCCTTCTGCGGGTTTTTGAAGCAAATTAAGTTTGAATGTGACACTTCCCCAATTGAACCCAGGATACCGTCACTTTATTTTTGACACCTATCGCGCCGATAGGTGGGTGACCGCACAAAGGCTTCTATCCTCCTCGCGACATTGGAGGCACGATATCCACCTTTAAATATAGGTCTCCCGTTTTACATCTGTAGGTTCAAAAATTAAAGCAGACGAATATCCCAGAGCATCAGCCTTAATTTGTTCCGCCCTGTTATTCTACTGTAAAAACAGTCCAGGATCAACTGGAATTTTATAACATTATTATCCCTGATTCCCCTCCGGAGACTGCCCGTTTTGGGGCGTTTCCTGCTGCCCGGCTTCCATCCCCAATAACCTTTTTTCGGCCAGGTAACTACCGATCGTAATTAACCCCGCGGCCAGCACGGTGCCAACCAGCGGCGCCCGTTGCCCTACGAGTAGCAGGGAATAAAGATAGATCGTTGCGGCGGAAACTACCAATAAAACAGTGCTCTCCTTCCCTGGATGATCGGCAAGGAAGGCCGTCTCCGCCAGCGTGCTTAAAACGCCCACCAGAATCCCATTGATCAAGAGATGGATTATGCTAAATCCCGAAAAACCGGGATAAAGATAGCCAAGAAGGAATAAAACAGCGAATCCGAGCACCGCCCGGACCGCCACGCTCACCCAGTTCATTCGCTCACACCCCCGTTTTACAAGGAAAAGACATGCTTCCCAATCCGGGTGATGATTCTTCGTGACCAGATAAACCGGTTGGAAGTCTTCGCCGGATTAAAGAAGAAGAGGCAACCCCCAGTCGGATCCCAACCGTTAATCGCATCGCCGGCCGCCCGGATGGAATCACTGTTCGGGTTGTTATAAACCCGCCCGTTGGCGACTGATTCAAAGGCCAGGGGCTGGTATAATACCCCCGCCAGGGTATTGGGGAATTTTGGGCTTTCGATCCGGTTCAGCACGACCGCGCCAACCGCCACTTTTCCGATATAGGGTTCGGCTTCGGCTTCGGCATGGATCAAACGGGCCAGCAAGTAACGGTCCACCCCGGACCGGGAACCGCCGGCCCTTGCCGGCTGGGCTGTTTGTGTCGGGATGGTAAGCCGCTGGCCGACGCGGAGGTAATTGGTCCACAGGCCGTTCCAACTCCGTAAGGTTCCGACTGATACTCCGACCTTGCGGGCAATTTTATAAAGCGTGTCGCCCCTTCGCACGGTATAGGTCCAGTTCGCGCCAACACCGGAGATCAGTAACCCGGTCAACAAAGTAAGCACTAATACTACCAGGATATATCTTCGATACTTCCGCATCTTCATCCCCTCCGTTTCCCCTACTATCCTTACCCACGAAACGGAGAAGTATGTATTTTTTAATGAAAAACCGTCCTGCCCTTGGCAAAGACGGTTGTTCGCTGTCAGTGTATAACCATTAGTTAAGCCTGAATCCGCGGATCCATAATATCGCGGAAAGCGTCACCAATCAGATTCCAGGCGAGGACAAAGAGGACCATGGTGAGTCCGGGATAAACAACGGTAAACCAATATTTGAGCACATTGCCTTGTTCCCCTAACATCCAGTTCCGGGCAAACGAAAGCATCTGTCCCCAGTCGGCATATCCCTCAGGCGCTCCTAGCCCGAGAAAACTTAAGCCCGAGACCGTGATCACGATCGAGCCGATCTGCATAGAGGCCTGGATCAACACCGGAAAGATCGCATTGGGAAGAATGTGACGGGTGATAATCTTAAAATCACTGACCCCGATCGCCCGCGCCGCCAAAACGTATTCCTCCTGCTTAATCGCAAGAATGTTTCCACGGATCATCCGCGCATAGGGCATCCACCCTAAACAGATTAAGGGGATAATTACATTATTCAAACCAGGCCCAAAGATCGCAACAAAAACGACAACGCCGATCAAATAGGGGAAACTCATAAAGATATCGGTGAAACGCATCAGGATCTCGTCGAGTAATCCTCCGTAGTAAGCGGAGATGGAACCGAGAATGATCCCGATCAGCGCCCGGAAAGTGATGACTATAATTCCGACTTTAAAAGCTGTTCTTGTTCCCCATACCAGTCCGTAGTAAATATCATACTGTCCCTGGGTCAACCCTAAGGGATACTCACGCGACGGAGGGGTTGGTTCCAAACGCCATCCACGGCGCGGAATCCGGTACGGATCGGCGCCCTCTTTCGGGGGCGCCAACCAGGGCGCCGCGAGCGCGACAAAGATAAAGAAGACTAATAAAACTAAACCAAAGAGCGAGATCCGGTTTTTGAGCAATCGTCTGATAATCTCCATTTTATCTACTCCAATCGTACCCTGGGATCAATCACTGAATATAAGATATCAACCGCCAGATTCACCACTACTAAGATCACCGCATAAAAGAGGGCCACCCCGACCACACAAGGAACATCCAAACGGGTTGCCGCCGTCGAGGTTAACAGCCCTAAACCGGGATAGTTAAAGACAGTTTCGACAATCACCACCCCGCCCATTAAGCCCAGCAGCATGTTTCCAGCAACTGTAGTCACCGGGATTAACGCGTTACGCAGCGCATGCTTTTTAATCACGACCGGCTCGGCCAGACCTTTCGCCCGGGCGGTACGGACATAATCCTGATTTAAGACATCGAGCATACTGGATCTGGTTACTCTTAGCATAAATGCCCACCAGAGGCAGGAGAGCGTAATAACCGGCGCAATAATGTGGCGGAGTGCATCCCAGAAAATATCCAGCCGGCCATTGAGCAAAGCGTCAACCGTATACATCCCGGTAAACGCGCGGAAGGATGCTTTAATCACTTCCAAGTGCGCCCAGGAACTGAGCCGTCCGGGCGGGAACCAGCCCAATACCCCAAAGCCCACCATCAGAACAGCCAGCCCCAGCACGAAATCGGGAAGCGACCAGAGAACAATCGCGAAAATCCGGGTTGAATGGTCAATGGGATCGTTATGATGAACAGCCGAAATCACACCGAGAATAATCCCGATAACAATCACCGGGAGGACGGCAAAAAGTGTCAATTCCAAAGTGGCAGGAAAGCGGTGCCCAATTGCTTCCGCCACCGTCATATGGCTTGACTGCGACCACCCCAGGTTCCCGTGGAACAGATTGTTCAGCCAGCGCAGGTACATCTTCAATGGCGGATCATCCAGATGGTACTTTTTGATCATCGCCTCCAGGTTAACGTGGCGCTCGGCGTCGGGGGAAGGGACGAAAGTCGCCACCCTTGTCCACGGCCCGAGGGTACTGACCAGGGCGAAGATCAGCACCGTAATCCCGAAGAGAACCAAAGGTAAGAAAAGTAGACGGCGGATAATATATGAAAGCATCAAATACACCTACCGATTTTAAGTACTACGAACAGAAGAAGAAGGGCGGGGAGGGAACCTCCCCGCCCCCCAAACCAGCATCTTGTTCCGGACAAAACCTCTTTATTTCAGCGATTTCGAGAGGCTGTAGAGATCATACTGCGCCGGACAGATCGGATCAAAGGTGAACCCTTTAACGTAATCCCGATGGGCGCGCCGGTCATACGCATCATACAGCATAAGATGCGGCGCCAGTTCCAGCGATTTCTTCTGCAGTTCCGTATAGATTGCAATCCGCTTCTGCGGATCAGTCTCGTTAATCCCGGCATTAATCAACGCGTCGAATTCCCGCGCGGCAAACGCCCGCCCGATGCCTCCGGTAAAGGACATAAAGTCGCCCTTGCTGTGCAGGTACGGGTAGACAAAATTGTGCGGGTCCGCATAGTCGGCCAGCCAGCCGATGAAGACCATCGGCAGACGCCCTTCACGGCGCCGCGGCAACATGGTGTTCCACTCCATTCCCTGGACTTCCACCTTGAAACGCGGGTTGATCGATTCGATGCCATGCTTCAAAATCTCACAAGCGGTCTTTCTGGTCGTATTCGGAATATTCCAGACTAAAGTGAGTTTGAAACCTTTCTCCCAGACCTGGCCGTTAAAGGCCTTCTTAAAGTATTCTTCAGCTTTGGCTAGGTCATAGCTGTACTGGAAGCCTTTCTCATCAAAGAAATCGCTTAGTCCCTTCGGAATCACCCCATAGGGTACCGACGCTTCGCCTAGGACCACTTCATTGATGAATGCTTCATAGTCAAAAGCATAGCAGAACGCTTTTCTGATATTGATGTCGGAGAAGAAATCAGGGGGAATTCCGTTCCCGTCCAACTTCCCGCTCCCGACGAACTCGTTATCAACGGCATTAATCTCCTGGTTGAAGATGGCGCAAACATTATTCAAGCGCGGCAAGCCACGGATGAGATTCACGCCGGGGGTTCCTTCGATCTGCGGGGAATTTTCAACCGGAACATAAATCGCATCGGCTTCGCCCCGCTCCAGCATTAATTTTCTGGTGTTAAACTCGGTGACACTGTTATTGATAATCGCGGTTTTAATCGCCGCCTTGCCCCGCCAGTAGTCCGCGTGGGCTTCCAATGTATGTGTGCTGTTGCTCCGGTTCCAGCTAATATGTTTGTACGGTCCGGTCCCCATGGCGGTAGCAAAGAGCGTTTGTTCCTCAAGCTCCAGGTTGTGCCATTTCGTCCAGGTTTCGGCTTTCCCGTCCCAGTCGCCGTGTTCAATCATCCATTTTTTATTCAAAATCACTGACCAACTGCAGTTCCGCGCCAGGATTGAAAGGAACGGCGGATAGGGTTGAGCCAGATGGAAAACCACACTATCTCCTTTGACCTCAACCGCATTCATAACCGCCTGCGCGGTTTTGATCAGATTTTTCTCATCAACTTTGGAGAAATCATCCACGCCCGCCAATTGACAGGCATAGTCCTCAATCGTCCCGACCCCCAATAAGGGTTCAAGGAGCATCCACATCGGACCGCCAACAGGGTCGGCCAGCATATTACGTTCAAAGGAATATTCGACATCTTCCGGGGTTAAGATCGCACCGTTATGGAATTTAACCCCTTTCCGGATGGGGAAAGTATACGTAAGGCCATCCTTTGAAATCAAGCCATTCTCCACTGTCGGCACTTCCGTTGCCAACATCGGAATGAACTCGGTCAGGCTCCCCGGTTTGTAAGCAAGAAGATTATCATAGCACTGGAAGATAATCTCCGAGCTTGCTGTATCATATGCTTTGGACGGATCAAGGGTCTCCGCATCACCGGCCCCCGCATAAACAAAAAGGTCAGGGTTGAAGCCGGCCACATCAGCCGGTTTCGCTACTTCTTCCGCCGGCGGGGTTGGTTTTTGACTGTTCCAAACCAAAATTCCCGCCGCAATAACAACCACCGCAATGACAATCCACAACCAGACTTTGGTTTTCATTACCTTTAAGCACCTCCTTTTTTTAATCAAAAGCGTGTAGAGAAGGGAAGAAATCTTGCTCCCATACTCACCCCCCATAGCCAGGTTCCGGCTTGTCAAAACTTATCCACGAACATTAAGCCCTCTTAACACCAACTGTTCGGCAAAATGGCAAGCCACCTGATGATCTTTATTACTTTTCACCGGGGCAAGGACCGGTTGTTCTTGCCGGCAAATTGCCTCGGCATAACGGCAGCGTGGATGGAAATTACATCCCGGAGGCGGGTCGGAAGGGCTGGGGACATCCCCTTCCAGAATAATCTGTTCCAATTGATAGTCGGGATCAGGAATGGGGATCGCGGAAAAAAGGGCTTCGGTATATGGGTGTTTTGGGTTGGCATAAAGCTCATCAACCTCTGTGATTTCGACAATTCTCCCCAGATACATCACGGCGACCCGGTTACAAATATGATAGACCACGCTCAGATCATGGGCGATAAAAAGATAGGTCAGTCCGAACTGTTCCTGGAGATCTTGGAGAAGATTAATCACCTGCGCCTGGACGGAAACATCCAACGCTGATACCGGTTCGTCGCAGATTACCAGCTTGGGGTTGAGGGCCAGGGCGCGGGCAATCCCGATTCTTTGCCGCTGTCCGCCGCTGAATTCATGCGGAAACCGCCGGAGATGTTCAGCCGACAGTCCAACCGCCTCCAGTAAAGCAACCACCCGGTCTTTAATCGCAGTTTTATTCTTCATCCCGTGCGTAATCAAAGGTTCGGCGATGATCCGTTCCACTGTCATCCGCGGGTTCAAGGAAGAGAAGGGATCCTGGAAAATGATCTGCATATCGCGGCGGAGGGATTTGATCGTCCGCTGGTCGATCCTCACCGGCTGACCGTCTTTGTTAAAGATGATCTCACCTTTGGTTGGGGGCTCCAAGCGGATAATACACCGCCCGGTTGTAGTCTTTCCGCAACCGCTCTCCCCGACCAGACCCAGGGTTTCGCCGTTCTTCACCTGAAAACTGACGCCGTCAACCGCCCGGACATGGCCGACCGTACTTCTTAAGACGCCTCTTTGGATCGGAAACAATTTATAGAGATCCTTAACTTCCAGTAAAACTTGGTTTCTTTCTTGCATGTTTAACGCCTTACTTGCCATAAAGCCAACACCTCACCTGATGTCCATTCTCCGTCACCACCGGGGGTTCCTCATTACAGATCTTCATGCGCCGTTCACAACGTTCCTGGAATGGACAACCCGGTAAAGCATCAAATGGGTTGGGGACCGAACCTGGAATCGGCGTCAATCGGTGTTGAGTGCGCACCCCAATCACCGGAATCGAACGCATCAAACCAATTGTATATGGATGTAACGATTCTTTGAGAATCTGGCGGACCGTACCGCGCTCCACAATTTTCCCTAAATACATCACCGCAACTTCATCACAGATCTTTGTGACCACGCCTAGATTATGGGTGATCAGCATGATTGCCATCTGGTACTCATCCTGTAACTCTTTCATTAAATGAAGAATCTGGGCTTGAATCGTTACGTCCAAAGCTGTGGTCGGTTCGTCGGCAATCAGTAAACGGGGATTGCAAGAGAGCGCCATTGCAATCATCGCCCGCTGTCGCATTCCGCCACTCAAACGGTGGGGGTATTCTTTAACCCGCTCTTCCGGATTGGGGATCCCAACTTTCGCAATCATATCAACCGCAATTTCCAGGGCTTCTTTCTTCGTTGCCTTCCGGTGCAAGCATACCGCTTCCGTGATCTGCTCACCGATCGTCAGCACCGGATTTAAAGAAGTCATTGGTTCCTGGAAGATCATCGCGATTTCATTCCCACGGATACTTCGCATCTCCGGCCCCTTCGGATCCAACCGGACCAGGTCGAT
>JAKOVI010000033.1 GCA_029782135.1 Bacillota bacterium | reverse complement strand
CCGTTCGGGATGCCACTGGACCCCGATCAGCCATTGCCCGCCGCCCCCCTCAATTCCCTCGATCACTTGATCCTCGCTCCAAGCGGAGATCCGAAGTCCCGGCGCCAAGCCTTTAACCGCCTGGTGATGGTAGGAATTGACCAAAACCGTGGTTTGTCCCAGTAAAAAGTGGAGCTTGCTCCCCTCCTTGATCCTGACCTGGTGCTCGGCGTCATCCCCGCCCCTGCTTGGCCTGTGTTCAAGCAGCGCGGTATCGGCTGGATACTGACTGGGCAGATCCTGATAAAGAGTCCCCCCCAAGGCGACGTTGAGAGCCTGCATCCCCCGGCAGATCCCGAGGAGCGGGAGGCCTTCCTTTAAGGCTTGGTGGATTAAAGCTATTTCCCAGCGGTCACGTAAAAGATCGACCTTCCCCAGGCAAGGATGGGGAGGTTCTCCGAAGAGGCCGGGATCAAAATCGCCGCCTCCGCTTAAGAGCAATCCCTGACAGAAAGAGCTCAAGGGCCGTCCCAACTCCGCCGGGGGAAGCAGCGACTCGACCGCCGGCAAGAGTACCGGAATACCACCCGCCCTTTCGACCGCACGGCAATATTCCCCGGCCAAATGGTACTGATCCGGGCTCCCTTTCCGGTGCGAGCACGTAATCCCGATCACAGGTTTGCTCATCGGTCATTCCTTCTTTCTCTCCCGCCCGTTCGCCCGCTATGCCGCCTTCCGCCGGCGATTGAAGGCAGCGGACCGGACAAAAGCACACTTTGTTAGTTATCCGGCAAGATAATAAGTTAAAGTTTGTTTCCACACCATCATAAAATATTTTCGATTAAATTGTAAAGCAGCAAGGGTTTTTATGGCAGCGTCACGAATAATTAAAAACTGACGTACACAACCGGTTAAATTTATATGATAACGGAGGTAGAAAAATGAGTCGGGTACATAAACGGAGTCTTCTTTTAATTTTAATCCTGATCGGCTCATTACTGTTTACGTTGGGCGTCTTCGCCCAATCCAGTTCGCAATCGAGTAAGGATGTGGAGATTAGCAAACCGGTTCCCCCGCCTATTCCACCCGGTTCTTCCAGTCAATCCAGTCAATCAAGTCAATCCAGTTCCACGAAGTTCTTTCATTTCTGGTTCCAAATCAATCCGCCGGGGCAGAGCAAAAAGGATTTTGATTTCCGGCCGCCGTCCAGCACGCCAAAAGCCCCCAGCGAACTGAGTGAATTACGCTATCTTTTCTTAGGCTCGATCGATCCTGAAACCGCACTCATCCTCCGCCTGACCGAAAAGGCCAAGCAGCGGATGATCGATCCCTACCGTTTTGACGAATATTTACGTTCCCAACAGGTCTCGCTCCGGAGTTATCTCACGCTCAGCGACCGGATTCATAATCTCATCCTGGAGCTTTGCCTTTTTGATTTGGGACGGATCTCCTCGTCCGAACTGAACAGTTATATGCGCCAACTCAGAGTCAGCGCCTATCACCTTTCAACGGAAGAAAACACCTTTAATTACCTGATTGACCTGATCGAAAATAACCTGTTCTCCACAATCGAAGCGATTGATTGCCTGATCCTCCTCAAACACGAAGCCACCACCCGTTGGTAGGAAGACCCGGTATTCGTTTTCCGCAAAAAAGGGGATAACGCCTGAACGTTATCCCCTTTCTTTTTCTTGCTCAAGGGTGCGGATCTCCGCGTTTATTCCGCCCGGCCCAATCTCCACCCAGCCGTAACTATGCTTCCCACCGCCGCGGCTGTAACTAAGACTACCCGGGTTCAAAAGGAGCATCTCGTCACTCGCTTCAACCAACGGTAGATGGGTATGGCCGAAAATGACCAGATCCGCGCGGTTTTCTTTTCCTTGGAGAACGAGGCGCAAGAGATCATATTTCACGCCGTAACGGTCGCCGTGGGTCAAGAAGATTCGCCGCCCGCCAACCTGGAACAATAACTCCCGGGGCAAACGGGAAAAAGGATCGCAGTTCCCGGCCACCGCATAGCGGGGGAGGTTAGGAAAGTCCCGCTCCAATTGTAACAGATCGTTGCCGCTGTCCCCGGCATGAATGAAGAGATCAAACGCTCCGGCACTCTGCAAAAGTCTATGTAACAGTTGGTAATTCCCATGGGTATCACTGACCACTAAGAGCCGCATCGCCACCACTCTCACCGCCGTAACTGAAGCGCCGGTTAACGCTCCACGCAGGCTTCCTTTAACTTGGTCTCCAGATAAGCCCGGAAGTTACGCATCGCCATCGCCCGGTGGCTAATCTGGTTTTTCTGCTCGTCTGTCAGTTCCGCCATCGTCAGTCCCAGTTCCGGCAGGAGGAAAAGTGGATCGTAGCCAAAACCGTTCTCCCCGCGCGGGGCAAAGGTGATTAACCCGTGGCAGAATCCTTCCGTCGTCCAGATTTCGCCTGCCGGCGAAACAAAGGCAAGTGCCGCGCAGAAACGGGCCGTCCGTTTCTCCTGCGGAACCCCGTCGAGCAGTTTTAAGAGCTTTTCATTGTTTTTCGCATCATCCCGCTCTTCACCGGCAAAGCGGGCGGAAAGCACCCCCGGCGCCCCGCCCAAGGCGTCGACGATTAACCCGGAATCGTCAGCGAGCGTCCAGGTTTTAAGGTAGGCGGCGACGGCCGTCGCTTTTTTGATGGCATTCTCGACAAAGGTCTTCCCGTCTTCGACCACTTCCGGGACGCCGGGGAAGTCCTGCAGGGAATAAATCTCCCATGATAAACCGGAAAGGAGCATTTTCAGCTCCTTTACCTTTCCTTGATTCCGTGATGCCAGAACAAGCTTAGCCAATCTTCATTCCTCCGATCCGCTTCCCCAGGTCCCCCAGGACCTCCGCCTGGAACGCGATCAGTTCTTTAATCCCCTTGTCGGCCAGCTTGAGTAAGATCTCAAATTCTTCATGGGAAAACGGCGCCCCTTCCGCCGTGGCCTGCACTTCCACCAATTGCCCGTTCCCGGTCATCACGATATTCATATCGACGGAAGCTTTTGAATCTTCGGCGTAACACAGATCCAGCAGCAATTGGTCATCGACAATCCCTACACTGGTGGCAGCCAGAAAATCATAGAGCGGCAACGGTTCCTGCGGGTCTTTCGCCACCAAGGACAGGGCGTCAACCAAGGCGACAAACGAACCGGTGATCGCCGCCGTCCGGGTTCCCCCGTCCGCCTGGATCACATCGCAATCGATCCAGATCGTCTTCTCCCCGAGCGCCGTTAAATTGACAACCGAACGGAGGGCACGTCCAACCAAACGTTGGATCTCCTGCGAGCGGCCGCTCGGTTTCCCTTTGGTCACATCCCGGACATTCCGTTGCGGGGTCGCCCGCGGGATCATCGCATACTCGGCGGTGATCCATCCTTGACCGCTCCCCCGCAACCAAAGCGGAACTTTATCCTCAATCGTCGCCGTGCAGATAACTTTCGACGCGCCGATTTCAATCAAGACGGACCCTTCCGCGTGTTGAATAAAGTTTCGGCTGATCTTAACCGGTCTTAATTGGTCTGCTTGTCTTCCGTCAATGCGTTCCATCTTATCCTCCATCTCTTTTCCTTGTTCATTGTTGCGTTGTACAATTATCTTCCATTACTATATATAACCATTACCATTCTGTCAACTTTAAAAACGGCAAAAACACCGGTAAAACTCGTCAATTCACGGGCTTTAAGGCTTGCACCAGGAGCCGGAAGGACAGATCGGGATATTCTTGCGCAATTAACCCCAAAGTCGAAAAGAGATATTTGTGGTCGAGATAAAACCGGGGCGCCTTTGGTCTTAAACTCTCCGGCGTCGCGGGATCGTAGAGGGTTCCGGTTAAGACTTTCGGCCCAACCGGCGAGGAAACCAGCACCCCTCCGGTCCCGATCACGGTTTTGATGGCAGTCAGATCTTTCCCGGTTTGCAGGTAAGAGATTCCTTGGGGTGTGTAAAACTTTTCAACCCGCCCGGCATGACGTTCGGTGGCCGCTTTCACCGCCAGGTAACCAATGGCCTCGTCCAGGCGGAACTCCTCCGGGGAAGCGGGCAGGTACTGGACGTCCTGGACGCGCTTGGTCACCCCGGCGCGCACCGCTTCTTCCGGCAGATCCGCCAAGCGGGCAAGGGTTTGCGCGGAAAAATGCTCCATCAGGGCCACGGCACTGGAACGCATCCCCAAATCGCCTTCGACCGTCCTTTTGACTCTCGGTTCCGGCAAGCCCTGGAGGAAAACATTCGGCTCGCTGGGGTACCCGTCGGCGATACTGTGGACATCGGTCGTTGCCCCGCCGACATCGACCACCAGGAGCTCTCCCCAACCGGGAAGCTGGTCGCCGGCGCCGTTCGCCAGCCGTTCGGCAGCCTGGAGGACCGCCGCCGGTGTCGGCATCGTAATCCCGTCGATCACCTTTTCAACCTGGTCCAACCCTTTCGCCTGGATGATCCGGCGCAAAAAAATCTCCCGGATTTCCTTCTGGACCGGCTCGATATTCAACCGGCCAAGCTCCGGGAGGACATTCGCCACCCGGTAGCAAAGCTTCCCCGCCGCTTTCAAGATCTCTTCGACCTGCGGGGCCACTGTTTTATTCCCGGCCACGATCACCGGGACCGCTAAACGGCTCGCCGCCAGGAGCCGCGCATTATGTAAGATCGTCTCTTTATTCCCGCCGTCGGTCCCGCCGGCCAGTAAGATCAAGTCCGGTTCCAAGGCCAACAGCTCGTCAATCTCCACCTGTGAAAGTTCAAATCCATAGGCGCCGATCACCCGCGCGCCGGCACCCAAGGCCGCTTTTTTCGCCGCTTCTACCGTCAGCTCTGGCACCAGCCCAATCGCGACCATCTTCAGACCCCCGGCGGCACTGCTGCAAGCCAGGCGCCGCTCGTAGTCAAGGCGGCCGATCTTTCTCTCCAGGCGGTCGAGGGCCGTCTGGTACCCAAGCATCAGCCCGTCCTCTACAGTGGTACGGGCAGAGGCTGTTCCCAGCACGGCCGGCTGGTCCAGATCGACCGCTGTCATCTTCGTATACGTACTCCCGAAATCAATCAGTAAATATGGTTTCACCCTTGCTCCTCTCCTGCTCGCCCCGGGTCCCGAGAAACCCGGGCTTCTCTTCGCTCACTAGATATCCGACTGGTTTTCTTCCACGATCATTTCTGTTCCTGCCCTGCCGTCGGCGGCGCAAAGTAGTTCAACAAGCCCTGGCCCAAACCGGCGACGATCTTCTCGCGGAACTCCACCGTCCGGAGGAGTTTTTCTTCTTCTTTATTGGAGATAAAACCCATCTCAAAAATGACCGACGGCATTTCAGCTTCCCGCGGTATAACAAAATCTTTGCTCGCCAGGATGCCCCGGGACGGAAGCCCCGTCCGGCGGAGAACCTCCTCGGCCAGACAGCGGGCCAGGAAAGCACTCTCCTTCCGGTCGGGATGATGCCAGACCTCCACCCCGCGGATATTGCTGTTATCGTGATTATTGGCATGGATACTAATCATCACCGCCGCTCCGACCCGGTTGGCGATCGCCACCCGGTCATAAAGCCATAAGTAGCGGTCATCATCACGCGTCAATAAAACCTGGGCACCCAGCTCCTCCAGATACTGCTTCAAGCGGACGGCGACATCAAAATTCAAATCCTTCTCCCGCAAGCCGCTTTTGCTGATTGCCCCCGAGTCGATCCCGCCGTGTCCCGCATCGACCACAATAATCTTCCCGGAAAGCGGGGCGTCTTTGATCGTCACCCGCAAGGTGTCCTGCTCGACGGTCAGGCTATACTGATGCCCGGCGGGGACCGGCAGTTCCACTTGGACGGTGAGACCGTCCTTCTTGCTTAACCGGTAAGCCTGTTCTTTCGCCGGCGCGGCAAACGCCGCTTCATCGAAGGTCGTCTGGGGGAGATCGATCAGGAGTTTCCCGGCGGCGGGGTCCCAAACCGGGACGGCCTGCAAAGCCCCCGCGCTTTTGATCACCAGTTCGCCCCCGCTCCCCTTTTTGACCCAAGTTGCTTCCTTCAACTCCTGGACGGTCTTCACGACCAGCCGTCCCGGAACAACCGGGTCGGCGCTGATCATACAGTTCCGCGGTTCCTGGATCTCCAGAACCAGGCGGATAGTCTGGGGGTCAAACTGGCTCACCCTGATGCTTTTCACCCACTTATTGTTCCCCGGAATCGTGAACGCCGGTCCGGTCAGCGTCACCTCCCAGAGGTCAATGATCAGGCGGTGGGGATCCAAGAGGTAATCGGTCCGGTAATTGACCGCCGCCGAAGTATCGATGTAGAGGACCGGCGCTTCGGTCGCGGAAGCAAAGCTGATATCCTTGAGCGTCGCATTGAAGACCAGTTGCAACTCTCCGGCCTCCCCGGCGACCGGTTCCAAGCGGTAGCCCAGGAGATATTCGAGATCAAAAACGACCCGCGTCGTATCCTCTGTAAAACGACTGACGCGGATCCCTTTCACCGGTGGGTTCGCCAGATCCGCAGTAGTAAGCTGCGGGGCGGGTTCAAGGCCGCGCAGATCGATCACCAACCGCGCCGGATTCTCCAGTAAAAACGATTGATAAGTAAACTCGCCGGCGGTTTTTAAGATATAACATAACCTTCCCTGGTCGGCCTGTGTTTCAATCCCTAAGAGGTATTGCCCGGTGCCGGAGCCGGCGGCCGGGCTGGCAGGAGAAGCCGGGGCCGTCTCGCCCTGCGCCGGAAGTACATAAATGCTGAAGAGTAAAAGTAGAAAGCTGATTACCAGGCCAACCGAAGATCTTTTCACCGTGTTAATCCCCCTGCTAAAGCTAAAGTTCACTCTAGGGATCTTCGCTTTTTTCCGCCGGTCTTCCTCCCCTGCCCGGCGATTCCACCTGCGGAAGATGGTGGTAATTATTTTACTTTTTCGATCGGTGCCAGCGCGAGCAGCAGTTCCTTAATGCCCAATCCCGGAAATGCCACTTTCGCCGAGGCATCTTCCCCGGTCCCGTGGACGGAGATGATGGTGCCGGTCCCCCACTTTTGGTGGAAGATCTTATCACCCGGGCTGAAGCTGTCCGGTGGACGCTGCACCTTCGGGGCCTGAACCTTAGGGGCGGCCGGCGGGGGTAAATCCGGGGAAAGAGGCCGCCGGTTAAAGTCCGCCCTTTCGCCCATTCCAGGCCAATCAAGCAGGTGGCCGGGTATTTCCTGGAGGAAGCGGGAGGCGACACTGTACTGGATACTCCCGTACAACATGCGCATCCCCGCAAAAGTCAGAAACAGACGCTGACGGGCCCTGGTCATCCCCACATAACAAAGCCTCCGCTCCTCTTCCAGTTCGGCCGGTTCCAGCAAAGAGCGGCTGTGCGGAAAGACGCCCTCCTCCATCCCGACCAGAAAAACGACCGGAAATTCCAGGCCTTTCGCCGCGTGGATCGTCATTAAGACCACCCCGTCATTTTCCTGGTGAAATTGATCGACATCGGCCACCAAGGCCACCGTCTCCAGGAAGGCGGCCAGGGACTTATCGTCACTTTCTCTTTCAAACTCAACCGTGATCGAGAGGAATTCCCGGAGGTTCTCCAGCCTGCTCTCCGCCTCCACCGTCCCTTCGGTTTGGAGGCTCCGTAAATAGCCGGATTCTTCCATGATCCGTTGCGTCAATTCAGAGATCCCCACGACATCCCGCAAGGAGACCATCTTCTGCAAAAACTGGCCAAACGCTTGTAAAGGGGTGATCGCCCGCCGGGTGAGATCGGGGGCTTCGGCGAGCCGCTCCAGGCCTTCCAAGGTCCCATAACCGTTCTCATCCAAAAAGCCAATCAACCGTTCAAAGGTCGTCTCCCCGATCCCGCGTTTCGGGGTATTAATCACCCGCCGCAAACTAATCCGGTCATTCGGGTTATAGACCAGTTTGAGGTAACTGAGGAGATCCCTGATCTCCTTCCGGTCATAGAAGCGTAAGCCCCCGACGACCTGATAGGGAAGGCCCTTTTGGATAAAGACCTCTTCAAAGACACGGGACTGTGCATTCGTCCGGTAGAGGAGGGCAAAATCCGAAAACTGGCGGCCTTCTTCGGCGATTAACCGCTCAATCGTCGCCGCCACCAGCCACGCCTCTTCCCGCTCATCGGCAGCTTTTAAGACTGTTACTTTCTCCCCTTCTTCGTTTTCCGTCCATAAAGTTTTGCTTTTCCGGGCATGGTTGTTCCGGATCACTTCATTCGCCGCGTTTAAGATATTCTTGGTCGACCGGTAGTTCTGCTCCAGCTTAACCACTTTGACCTCGGGGTAATCCCGCTCAAAGTTGAGAATATTCCGGATATCGGCACTGCGGAAACTGTAGATCGACTGGTCGTCATCCCCGACCACACAGAGATTGCGCTCCTTCTCCGCCAGTAGATTAATGAAGGTATACTGCGCGTGGTTCGTGTCCTGATATTCGTCGACCAGAATATATTTGAATCTCTCCTGGAATTTCGCAAGGACTTCCGGGAATTCGCGGAAAAGACGGATCGTCAGCATAATCAAGTCGTCAAAGTCCACGGCCGCATTTTGCGCCAATTTCCGCTGGTAAAGAGGGTAAACTTTGCGGACGACCTCCGACCAGAAATCGGCCGCCTGCTGTTCAAACTCCTTGGGCCCGATCAATTCGTTCTTCGCTTTGGAGATGGTCCCCAAAACCCCCCGCGGGTTGAAGCTGTTTTCGCTCAAGTTTAACTCGCGCATCGCTTCCCTGACCACAATCATCTGGTCCTGGGTATCATAGATCACAAAGTTCCGGTCGAGGCCGATCAACTCCCCGTCCATCCTCAGGATCCGGGCACAAGTGGCGTGAAAGGTCGCCACCCAGATTCCCTCGGCCACCGGCCCAATCAACTTTGCGACCCGCTCCTTCATTTCCTGGGCCGCCTTGTTCGTGAAGGTCACCGCTAAAATATGATACGGACTGACACCGCTCTGCAATAGTTTCGCGATCCGGTAGGTTAACACTCTGGTTTTCCCGCTGCCCGCCCCGGCTAAAATCAGAAGCGGTCCTTCGGTATGACAGACCGCTTCCAGCTGGGCCGGATTAAGCTCTTTTCGCCAAAAATCCAATTCCGCTTCACTCCTGTCGACTTGATCTTTCTCGGTCAGTCCTGCTTTTCCTGCCTGCTTTCTAGCCCTCCGCCGGCATCCGCCCTAAGCACGGCCAATCAGGTCATTCGGACAAGTGCAAAACTTGCAATCATGCTCCTTTTTGCAATTTCCTTGTCACTTTGGCCGAACGCTAACGCCGCTTTTCCAGTTCCTTAATGATCGCGGCCGGTTCAATCCCGTGCCAGGCCAGGAGGACCAAAAGGTGGTATACCAGATCGGCGGTCTCGTAAATAACCTCCTCCTGACGGTTATTTTTCGACCCGATGATCACCTCGGCCGCTTCCTCGCCCACTTTTTTCAGGATCTTATCCTGTCCCTTCTCCCAAAGGTAGCAGGTGTAGGAACCGGGTTTGGGGTTCACCTTGCGGTCCAGGATTAATTGATAGAGGGTGTTGAGCAGTTGAAAATCGACCTTTTCCGGTGTCTTTTCGCCGTCCGGCGTCTCCACCGCCCGGAAAAAGCAACTGCGCTCCCCGGTATGGCAGACGCAGCCGCCCACCGACTCCACTTTCAAGAGTAAGGCGTCGCCGTCACAGTCCACCTTGATCGCTTTCACCAGTTGGCGATGGCCGGATGTTTCCCCCTTATACCATAATGTTTGCCGGCTCCGGCTGTAGAACCAGACCTCCCCGGTTTCCAAGGTCTTCCGCAACGCCTCTTCGTTCATAAACCCAACCATCAAGACCTCATCCGTCTGGTAATCCTGAAGGACCGCCGTGAGCAAGCCATCTTTATACTTAACCTCCGCCAACAGTTCCTCCTGTGTCAAAGCGAACCCTCCCTTTCATTAAACCCTCTTCGTTCGGGTTAGTTCCCCCGATAAGTCTTAAACCCCATCTTAAGAACAAGGTCATGATCTTCACCAAGCAGCGGAGCATTTCTCCTCTGCTTGTAAAGAAATTACCTGTCATCCAAAATTTTAAACCGGTCTCTCTAAAAAAGCAGGGTGCTCCACCCCCGGTTGCAAAGAAGACGCTGCACGGCCAGATGGAGGGGCCGGGTTGGAGCCATCACTGTTTGAAGCCATCCTTAAAAGGATAGCAGCAAATTCATCCCTGTCTTCATTAGAGCCATACCTGGCCGGAATTTAGATTATACAGCCGGACCGGGATCCCGGCCGCCGCCAGATCCTCCTTCACTTCACGGATGGAATAGGTCCCAAAGTGGAAAAGCGAAGCGGCCAGCACCGCCGCGGCCTTCCCTTTCTGGACCGCCTCGCGGAAATGCTCCAGCTTACCCGCGCCTCCGGAGGCAATCACCGGGAGCTTGACATGTTCGCTGACGGCGCGCAGCATCTCGCAATCATAGCCATCCTGGGTCCCGTCCGCGTCAATACTGGTTAATAAGATTTCCCCCACCCCAATCTGTTCCGCCTGGGCCACCCAGGTCAAGAGATCAAGGCCGGTCGGGGTCATCCCGCCGTTGATATAAACCTCCCAGCCCGCGGCAGCAGGGGCGGGCCGTTTGGCATCAACCGCCAAGACCAACCGTTCGCCCCCAAAGCGCTTAACAACCTGCGTCAATAAATCCGGATTCTTAACCGCCGCTGAACTGATCGAGACTTTGGCGGCACCGGCGGCGAAAACCTCTTCCACCTGCCCGAGAGTGGCCAATCCCCCGCCAACCGTCAAAGGAATTGAAATCTGACTGGTGAGCGTCTTCACCAACGACAAGACCCTGGTCCAGTCCTCCTGGGCGGCGGCAATCGACAGGAAAACAAGTTCATCGGCACCCTCTTGTGCATAATGCTTTCCAAAGGCCACCGGGTCGCCGACCTCGCGTACCCCTTCAAAATTAACTCCTTTGACGACCCGTCCATCTTTCACATCCAAACAAGGGATCACGCGAACATTCATTGGCTCTCCTCTCCTTTTAGCAGGTTAATTGCTGACTTTAGATCAAGGTTGCCACTGTAAAGCGCTTTCCCGACAATCACCCCGGTAACCCCCAAAGGCTCCAGTTCACGAAGGCGCTTAAGATCGGCCAGGGAAGAGACGCCCCCGGAAGCAATCACTTTAACCCCGCCGACTTGGGCAATCTCAGCCAACGCCGTCAGGTTGGGCCCGGAGAGCATCCCGTCCCGCGCAATGTCCGTATAGATCACCTCGGTGATTCCCCAGTCAACCGCCTGTTTTACCAGATCCACCGCCCGTACGGAACTGGTCTTCAACCACCCGTCCGTCGCCACCATCCCGGCGCGGGCATCGATCCCTAAAATAATCCGTCCCGGGTATTTCCGGCTGAGACCGGCGATCATGCCGGGACTCGAAACGGCCGCGGAACCGAGAATCACCCATTGCACACCCTGGTCCAAATAAGCGGCTACGCTGTGCTCATCTCTGATCCCCCCGCCGGCCTCGACCGGCACCGGCACCGCCCGGGCAATCTTCAACACCAAGTCCTGCTGCGCGGGTCTACCCTCCCGCGCGCCGTCCAGATCAACCAGGTGCAACCGTTCCGCCCCGGCGTCGACCCAATGCCGGGCGACCGCCACCACATCGGAGGTATAAACCGTTTCCCGGTTAAAATCACCTTGCTCCAACCGGACACACGCCCCGTTTTTCAAGTCAATGGCTGGAATGATCAGCAAATTAATCTCTCCCAAATAAAGATTCCTGTTCCAATAAAGTTTTCTGCTTCAAGCTGTCCTACCCTAGATAGCGTATAAATCAACAAAGTGAGATGACGTCCTTAGTGTTTATACTAAAGATTTATCATTTATCCTTTTAGAAATGTTCGCATTGGTAAACCTTTACTCAATGGCTTGCCCGAATCTTGCCGTCCATAATTATCGTTAATAAAAGACCTCGCAAGCCTTACCCATCCGGCCCAGTCGGAGATTTTAATCCCTAGGATAATACTCCCTTCGTCGACGGGATCTCCTCCCGGCGCGGATCGAGCGCGATCGCCTGCCGGATGGCTTGTCCCAACGCTTTAAACGCTGCCTCCAGGATATGATGGCGGTTCTTTCCCGCCAGGGAACGGAGGTGGAGGGTAATCCCGGACCGGCAGAGCGCGGCCAAAAACTCTTCCGCCAACTCCAGGTCAAAGGTCCCGACCTTCCCTTCCCCCAAAGCCAAATCAAACTGGAGAAAGCCGCGTCCGCTGAAATCGACGGCCGCCAGGACCAGGGCCTCATCCATTGGCACAATCGCGGTGCCGTAACGGTGAATCCCTTTCTTATCCCCAAGGGCCTCGCGCAGAGCTTCTCCCAGCACGATCCCAAGATCCTCCACTGTGTGATGGCCGTCCACTTCCAGATCCCCTTGGGCTGTCACTGCCAGATCAATCAGACTCTGGTACGCCAGGTGGGAAAGGAGATGATCGAAAAAGCCAATTCCGGTCTTGATCTGGTGCTTCCCGGTCCCATCCAGGTTAAGCGTCAAGTTGATTACGGTTTCCTTCGTTTCCCGGCTGCGTGTTGCCGTCCGTGCCAACCTCCCCGCCTCCTTAACTGTTATTGCCGTTTCTCCACGGCCCGGGCGTGCGCCTCCAATCCTTCCACCCGCGCCAGGGTCACGGCGGCGGCGCCATATTCTTTCAGCCCGGCTTGGTTATAGCCAATCAGACTGATTGCTTTCATAAAATCATCAACACTGAGGGCCGAAGCAAAACGGGCCGTCCCGTTGGTCGGGAGGACATGATTGGTCCCGGCCACATAGTCGCCGATCGGCTCGGGCGAATAGGGGCCCAAAAAGATTGCCCCGGCATTTTTCAGCTTGGCCAGCCACTCGTAAGGGGAAGCGACCTGCAATTCCAGATGCTCCGGGGCGGCAAAATTCGCCAGCTCCACGGCTTCGTCCAGATCCCGCACCAGGATCAGCCCCCCGCTGCGTTCCAGTGACGCCCGGGCAATCCCGGCCCGCGGCAGATCAGCCAGTTGCTTTTCCAACTCACCCCGGACCGCTTCAACCAAAGCCGCCGACGGCGTCAACAAGACCGCCCCCGCTTCATCCACCGGGCCATGTTCCGCCTGGGAAAGGAGATCGGCCGCCACAAAAGCCGGATTGGCGGACTCGTCCGCGATGATCAGGATTTCGCTCGGTCCGGCCAGCATGTCCAGGCCAACCACCCCGTAGACCAGCCGTTTGGCCATCGCGACATAGAGGTTGCCCGGCCCCACAATCTTATCGACAGGGGCAATAGTTTCCGTCCCATATGCTAAAGCCGCGATCGCCTGCGCGCCGCCGACTTTATAGATCTCCGTCACCCCGGCTTCCGCCGCCGCGACCAATAAAAAGGGGTTAATCGTCCGGTCGGACCGGGGAGGGGTGCAGATCACCAGCCGGGGGACACCGGCAACCACGGCCGGAAGGGCATTCATGAGGACACTTGAGACGAGCGGGGTTTGGCCGCCAGCGCCCCCCGGCACATAAAGCCCGGCCGCCCCCAGGGGCAGGTACCGCTGGCCCAGCAGCACGCCCTGTTCGCCAAAGGTGAGCCAGGTTTCCCGTTTCTGTCGCCGGTGGAAGGCCAGGATATTCTCTTTCGCCGTCCGCAGCGCGGCTAAAAACTCCTGATCAACCTGACGGTAAGCCGCCTCGATCTCCTCCCGGGTAACCTTTAAATCGGAGCGGCTCAGTTGGACCCGGTCAAACTCCAGGGTGTAATCGAGCAACGCTTGGTCCCCGCTTTGCCTGACCCGTTGGATAATCGCCCGCACTTTTTCCACCAGTTCATCATTTTCCGTCGTGAGCAGGTTTCTCCGGTCCAACAGCTCTTTGATCGCTGCCAAGTTATGCTTTGTATCGTAAATCCGCATGGCCTTCACCCTCTTCCGCACCCTGGTGTTTTCTTATTTATTGTACATCCCATTTACGCATCCGCCAGGCACCAATGCCCTGGATTGGAATTAATCTACCATACTGTCTCCCTGACTGTCAAGGGAACAAACAAGAAACGAAAAAAAGAAGACCGTTCGTGAACGGCCTTCTTTTTATGCTTCATATGCTGTTATGTTCTTACTTGGAAGGTACAAAGCCAAAAATAACTCCGGCTACACCAAGGATGATCCCAACGATGCTAAGTGTTTTGCCGGTCTTGGCGTCCTTGGCCACGGTCTCAAGAATTGCTTCTTGCTCTTCGACTTTCTGTTCAACGAAGGTCAGGCGGCGCTCAATAAGGCTGAGATCGACATCGCCCCGGGCTTCCAACTCGGCCTTAAATTCGTCCTCTAAGGCGAAAATCGCGTCATAGAGCTCGTTGACCACGTCATCCAGATCAGCCTTCGTGGCCGTACCCTCTTCTTCCATGATCTTCTTGATCAATGTTTTGGCTTGCGCCTCGGAGAGGGTGACAGGTCCGCTCGTCTTCGGTAACTCGACACCGGTAAGCGCTTCCATCCGGCTTTCCAGATGCAACAGAATTCTGGCTGTTAACTCGACCATTTCATAGCGGGTGGCGTATCTTTCCCCTTTAAACGTCCCATCGGGATAGCCTTTGAGCAGTCCGTAGTTGTAGAGCAGAATGAAGTTGTCATAGGCCCAATGGCTTGATTTTGGAGCATCTTCAAATCCACCCATCGCTACCGGTACCATCGTGAGTAACATCACGAGCGCGAGAAACACGACCAAAGTCTTCTTCATCTTTAATCCTCCTTTTTTAAAATTTTTTACTGAGCCAAGGATATCGAGAAGTGATGGAAGGATCGTTAAATCCGCCTCCACTTTTTCTCTTCACAAACAAAACTGGCTCTTTAACCTATATTATTCGCCTCGATGGATCAAATTCCTTCCTTTTTCTCTAGATATTTTCAAAGATTAATCAGGAGATTACCTGCTTTTCCCATCCTCTTTGATCTCTTTAAAGCCCTCCCCTAACACCTCATGAACATCGGAAATGATCAGAAAGGCGTGGGGGTCTTCCTCTTTCACCAGCTGTTTCAGCCTGGTTTCCTCCATGCGCCCAATGATGCATAATAAAACTTCGCGGGCTTCGCCGGAATAAAGGCCCCGCCCGGCCAGCCCGGTCACTCCCCGCCCCAATTCAGCCAGAATCCGCGCGGCAATCTTCTCCGAGCGGCTGGAGATGATCAGCGCCGCTTTGGCATAATTAAAACCTTCCACCACGACGTCGATCGTCTTCCCGGAGACAACAACGGCAATCAGGGCATACAACATTAATTCAACCGAATTGAAGACCAGCCCCGCCAGGGCGATCACAATCCCGTCAAGGACCAGTAACGCCTGGCCTGCCGTTAACGTCGTGAAACGGCTGAGGATTTTCGCCGCAATATCGGTTCCGCCGGTTGTTCCCCGGAAGCGGAAGGCCAAGCCTACCCCCAAGCCGGATAAAACACCTCCGCTCAACGCCGCCAGTAGCGGATCAAGCGTCAAGGGGTGGACCATTTTCCCCCAGTACTCGACGGCCAGTGAGAGAACGACCGAGCCCAAAAAAGTGCGAAAGCCGAATCCGGTCCCGTAGATCACAAGGCCCGCCAGGAACAGCGGGATGTTGATCAGGATGATAACATGGCCGACCGGCCAATGCCAGAGGTAATACAGGACGGTCGCCAGTCCGCTCACCCCGCCGGCGGCGATCTTATTGGGGATCAAGAACCACACCAGGGCTAAAGCGGTTAGATTGACCCCGAGCAATACTCCCAGATAATCTGTGAGCTCCCGGCGCAGTTCCGCCTTGTCGAACAACTTCATCCCGGTATCACCCCTTACCACCCAAGCCAACAGGATCCCTTTGCTCCCGCCATACCCGCCAGATAAACTTGGGTAAAACCCGCAGCCGTTTCAGCCGCTGCGGTTCCTTCCAGGCGCGAAAAGCCCATTCCAGGCCGATCCTTTGGAGGAAGCGCGGCGCCCGGACGGTCCGTCCGGCCCACAGATCCAATAAGCCGCCGACACCGATCCCAAGCGGAACCTTCAACGCCGGCCAATGCTCGGCCAGCCAGGTTTCCTGCCGGGGAACGCCCATCCCGGCCAAGAGGAGGGCGGGTTCCGCCGCGTTAATCTCCTTAATCAAACCCGGACTCATCTCCTCGGCAAAGTAACCATGATGGCAACCGACGACCTGCACCTGCGGCCAGCGGTTCTGCAGTTGCGCCGCCGCCGCTTCCGCCACGCCCGGCTCGCCGCCTAAGAGATAAACCTTCAACCCCGCCCGCGCCATCCGGGTCAATAGCGTTTCCACCAAATCAACCCCGGTTACTCTTTGTTGCCGTTTGTGCCCGGCCCGCCGCAACGCCCAGACGATCCCGATCCCGTCGGGCACGATTAGATCGGCCCGCTGTAAAGCGGCGGCCAACCGGGGATCCATTTGCCCCAGCATCAGCATCTCCGGATTCAGCGTTACCACGCGCAGGCGGGCTTTTTCCCCTTCTTCCGCCGCCAAAAGTAGTTTTTCCAAAAGCGCAACCGTTTCCTCCAACCCGATCAGGTTGACGGGGTAACCAAGGATCTTTGCGGTCCGGACCACGCCTTGCCGAGTTGCTGCAGAACCCACTCCTTTTCCTCCTTTGCTTGAACTTCCATCACCCGGCATTGCTTCGCGGTCTGGAGGACCGCCGTCTCCAGATCTGCCCGGAGCTTTTCGGCCGCCATGACGGTGATCTTCTCTAAACCTGGGTCCTGCCAGGAGAAACAGGGCCATCCCATCTGTTGACAAAAGGCGCCAATCTTCGGATCGTCACCAAGCCCGATCCCGGGGAGCCCGTACCGGGCGGCAAGCAGGAGTCCGTGGAGCCGCTCGCCAAGCACGAAGGAGAGCCCCGCAAAGTGGACGCGCAACTGAGCGAGCTCCTGCACCAGGACCGGTGAAGAATTGCCCAGTTCCGTACTGAGCCGGCTGGCGGCCTCATAGTCTTCGGGAAATAGCGTGATTAATTTTAGATCGCCAAAACGGAACTTCAAAGCGGCGAGTAAAGACCGTTTCACCTGCAGGTTACCTTTGCGCAGGAGATAACCGATCCCGGAAGCGCGGCCGGACGGACGGGCCATATCCCGCTCCCCTGCGCAACCGGGCAAATCCCACAACGGATCAACCCCGAGCGCGATCTCCGGCCTGCTCACCCCCATCGCGGCCAGCAGGCCTAAGGACCACTGGTCCCGGCAGGAGATCGCCCGCACCCGGTTTAAAACCGGACCAGCCACCATCCGGCCTATGGGTGAAAGCGGGCCAAAGCCCTGCCCGGCCAGGATGATCTCCACCCCCCGCCGGCGGGCGAGGTTTAAAAGGGTTAAATAATAGAGCAGGCTGCGCTTACTGGTTCGATCCTGAAAAATGCTGCCGCCCCCGCCCACCAGCAGATCCCCGGGCTGCATCATTTTGGCAATCTGCCACAGGTGCCAGCGGGAGACAAGGTGAACCGCTCCGCTAGGACCGGAGGTTGGGTTATTCGTTAAAACAACCACCCTGGCCGCCGGGAAAGCGGTGGTTATTATATTAGTATAATATGTAGATAAAAGTTCATCCCCCAAATTGCCGAAACCATAGTAGCCAAAGAGAAAAATCTTTCTCACCGCTTACCTTAACCCCCATCCAGTAAGGCAAAGCCGAACCAGAACAAAAACTGTAACAAAGGAGAAGCCCAAATACTCTCGGCCAGCCCCGCGACCAACTGACCAAGCAACGCCGCCGTCACTCCCCGCTCCAGGCAGGAAACCCGGCCCCGCTGATTTTTGCGGACAAACGGCCGCCAAAGATAGGTGTCGACCAGCCAGCCAAAAATAAAAAGAGCCGGCAACCCCTTTTCCGCGATTAACTGCCAGTAATGATTATGGAGATGGGAAACACCGCGCGACGGTGCTTGCAAAAAGGATGCCAAGACCGGTTTTCCCACCCCGGTGAGAGGATATTTCTTCATGAAAACCAATGTTTCCTGCCAGAGTCGCCACCGGTATTGAAAAGTGCTGCTTTGCCATGGTACTTGTAACCGTTGGCGCAGGGCGGGAAAGAGCAGTACGGCAAGGAGCGGAAGGAAGAGCCAACGTGCGCGGCGCCCCCCCTTTTTACTGCCCACGTAAAAAAGGAGGGCGGTGAGCGCCGCCGCCCAGGCCGTACGGGAGAAGGTAAAGGCCAGGGCAGGTAAGGCCAGCAGAAAGAGCACCCCCGCCACGTATCGCTCGCGCTTCGTTAAAACCCCGTCCGCCCCTTCCCAACCCGCCAGGAAAACCGGGAGGAAAAAGGCTAACAACAAGCCGGTTGTATTGGGATTAAGGCCGGCGCCGGTCACCCGGAAAGGAGCAGGATCCACCGGCGAAGCCCAGGCCCGCGGGTAAGGCGGCGCCGCATATGCCTGCACAAAGCTGAGAAACAGGATGAGGGCGATCGCCGGCATCGCCCCCTGCCACCAGCTTCTTTTCCCCCGGCTGTACCATCCTGCCGCATAGGCTGCTAGCACGATTATACTTTCGGGCAAAAAATCAAGGAGGCCCGCCGGGAAAAACGGCCCCCACAACCTGGACAGAAGCGTCCAGAGCAACCAGAAGAAAACGCCCCGGAGGCGGGGGGAAACGGCGGGCAGCAAAAAAAGGCCGGGGAGGAAACAGAGGAAACTGAAGGGGTCAACCGGCAAGAGGAAAACCATCAAGAGCATAACCGGAAAGAAGCGTTCCCAGTAAGACACCCACTGCCCCTTCTCCTGTTCAAACAGTGCCGGGTCCCGGCCAAGCCAACGGCCGGGACCGCCTCCTTCCCACCTCACTCGTTCATCACCGAAATGCGGTTGATTCTGCCTGTAAACTCCGTATACAAAGTATGAAACAGCCTTTCCTGCCCGGCGCGGACAACCTCCCGGCCGCAAAAGATCCCTTCCCGTTCATTCAGGCGTCCGGTGCGTTCAAGGATCAAGAGCACGTCTTGTTCTTCCCGGAGGGCCGTGCGGTCAAGCTCCCCAAAGGCCCGCGCCGCCCGGCGGGGTGGCGTCGCCTCTTTGCGGCTGATCTTTCCGATAAACTCCCCGGAAGCATGGTCTTTCACCCACTGCCCGACCGCCAGGCTCTCCGCCAGGTCGGCCGGAAGACCGAAGATTACCACCTCCAGCCGGAGCTTCCGCTCTTCCCGGCGGTCAAAACGCGGCCAGGAATTGATGATCGTCCTGACCATCACCGTCAGCACCATTACCAGGATAAGCAGATCCAACCAGTGGACACGCCCGCCGCTCCGGCCTTGCCGTTCAAGCAAACGCAAGCTCTTCTTCTTTCCTCAATCGATAATTACCTTCTCCCGTTCACCGGTCCAAATATTAATCCGCCAGATCCCCACGAGATCCGGATCGCCGGTCTGTCCGGGTCCGGCGGTGACCCGCAGGACCAGGTGGTTGCGGTCCTCTTCCCAGTGGTGAAAAACTGTATTATATTGTTCGGTCGGGAAAGCATCCCTCAGTTGAAGATTCAGTTTGTTCCGCTGATCGGACCGGTAGACCTCCACCCGGTCGGTCCCGGCCGGCGTCGCAATCTCCGCGGCGATGTACTGCGCATCCGGCGAGAAGGCAAGTAATTGCACCCTTCCCCCGTAAAACAGATCGAGGGGCGTCAGCTTAACCTTCTCCGGCGCCGGGGTTTTCCCCTCCCAGGTTAACACCCCCAGCGCGCCATGGGTCCCGGCCGTGCCAAAGGCGGCGCCTTTCCCCTCCGGGTGCAACACCACCGCTGAGTAGCCGCTCCGTTCCAAAATGAATTCGATTCCCTCCTCGCCCCCGATTGGCCGCATCTGCGCCGGGAAATCGCGCAAATTAAAGACCTTGACCGTACTCTCCTCTTTGCCGGCATCGACCCCTTCCCAGATTAAGTCGGTCCCTTCCGCCCGGAGCTCCGTGCGCTCCAGCAGACGGGCCGAGGCGATCCGGTACTCGTCATTTTTGAAACTGACGATTAAATCTTCGGTCGCATTCTCCGCCCGGGGGCGGTCACGGTTCACGGTTTGCATCACGGTCGTAAAGGCATACCTTCCACCCGCCAGATCCGCTTCGTTGATTATTTTATAACCCACGAACTGCTCTTCATCCTCCGCCCGCAGGGATAACTGGGCGCTTTGGTAATCATTCCACGCCTCCTCCGTAAGATAGTCGCGGAGGTTTTCCGTGTTTTCCCCCGCCAAACGGGCTGTGAGGTAAGAGGTCAATAATTCGCGCGCCTCGCTCCGGTTGCCTTGCGGCGCCACTGGTTCGCGGGCCGGCGGTTGCAGATAATCCCAGATGTTACATCCCTGGAACTGGAAGGAGAGGACCAAGAAGAGGGGGAGAATTTTCAAACAGGCTAGCATGCTTGTCAACCTCTCATTCGTTATTACCTTTATTCTCTCACTTCCTCGCCTTCTTTAAACGCTTTGCCCTGAAGAGTCTGTCTTCCCGTTTCGATGGAAAAAACGATTTTTCTTGAAAAAAAAGGAGTTTCAACTTCTTTTACGAATAATTTTCGAAATAGGGATTACACTTGATACCTTTAGGGAAAGGTTGAGGCCCCTTGTTAAAAAGAATGTGTCTTTCCATCCTCGTTGCCTGTTTCCTCTTTCCCCTCCCCTCCATGCTCCGGGCGGAAACCCTGGAGCAACTGGCGGCCGGGGTTTATCTTTCGCTCCCGGCCAACCAGGAGGTCGAGACGGACGAGATCATTACATATATTTTTCAAGTTGATAACCATAACCAGACCCCGTTTCACTGCCAAATCCGGGCTGTTTCCGCCCAGGGCTGGCCCTTGCTGGGCGATCTGGAGGAACTGACCGTCCCGCCGGGCGGAACCGAGTATGTAATCATCTCAACCATTATTCCTTCAACGGCAATCGGGGGCAGCGAGGATCAGCTTACCCTTCATTTCATTACCGAAGAAACGGAAAGCACTTATACCGTCAGATCAATTGTCAAGCATGTGCAACGGCTGGACTTGGAAACGCCGCAGAACATCCGGGCATATCAGGGGGAGCAGCTCAGGATCGCTGTCCCGGTCATGAACAAAGGGACCATGATCGAAGAGCTCTCGCTCAGCGTGCAAACGGAGACCGGTTGGACGGTTTACTGGGGCAATCCTGATTTTAACCGGCTCCTGCCCGGCGAAAGCGGAGAGTTTTTAATCTATTGCTCCGTTCCTGATTCGGTGCTGACCGGCAGTGTCGAAGAACTGTTTTTAACTTTGCAAACCAGCTCGGCGCTCACCCTCGAACAGCGGATCAAAATAAGGATCCTGGACTCGCCGGATCCCGGCCGTGACCAGGACCTGCTGATTCCTTTAAATTCCGATTTTCAGTTCAGCTACTTACCGCCACACGCTAATTACCGCTATCCCTGGCAGCTTTCCTGGCGTGCCCGCGGTGAGCTTTTCGCCCAAACACGCCTGGACTTGTACCTGAACAGCCGGAATGATCTGACTTTACCCGGCACGATGTACATGGGCTTAACGCAGGAAGACTGGACCCTCCGGATCGGAACTTTGGGGCACAATTGGGACGGCTTAATCGCTCCCCCGACCTACTCCTCCCTGCTTTACTTCCAGCACCAGAAGAACCAACCCTGGCGTCTCTGGATTGGCCCCTTGACCTCCTCTTCGCTCACCCCCCTCTGGTGGGGAGGGCGTTTGGATTTATCCCCTTACCGCCTGAAACTTAATTATCTACATAATGCGGAGAAAGAGAGTTACTTCCAGCACGCTTTCTCCGGTACCTATGAACCCTTCTCGTCGCTGCGGGATTGGAATCTTGCATTGAAGGCGGCCGCCGGTTTCGGAGGCCCCCAGACTCCGGTGCAAGGGGGACTAACCGTCACCCGGATCGGCCCGGATTGGGACCTGTTTACGGAGACCAAGAGCGGGAAAGATTTTTATAACCTGGCCAATTTTAGTGAATTTACCCTTGCCGGAACAAGCTATTTCGCCGCGGACTCCTCGTTGACCACCGGTTTTAATATCAGATCCGAAAAACAACCGGACAGTCCAACAAGCAATCCAACATTTAAAATCTGGTCCGGCCTCTCGATGAACGAAAAAGAGCTGGGCATTACCCATACCGCGCGTCAGGACGGCAATATTACCCAGCTCGATACCCGTGCCTATATCCGGCGGCAACCTGATTACTTCTCCGTCTCCGCCAGTTTCCGTAATGAACAACTGACCAAGGTTTCGAATTCAATCTTTCTGTTGGAGAAATACCACCACCGGTTCTCCAACGCCAGCTATTTGGAAGGAATGCTCCGGCAGTCCTTGACCTTTCAAGAAGACAAACGGGAGTTGATCCCGGGATTTGGATTCCGTTGGGGCTATAACCCTCCCGGCAAACGCTGGAGCAGTTTCGGCCTGATCCAGTGGAATCTCTACCCTAAACAGCCGGAAGAGGAGATTGTTCAACTGGCCAACTTCCAGGCCCTTTTCCGTTACCAAGCGGACAGCAACACCGCCTGGCAGATTGTTACCGAACTCTACAATCAAGGCCAAGATCCGGTCTACCGGGTCTTCCTCAATCTCCAACGGCAAGAGTTGTTCCGCATTCCTTCCCCCTGGTGCGCGGTGCAGGGCAAGGCTTTTATCGACCTTAACCGGAATGGGCAATGGGATCCGGCCGAGCCGGGAATCGAAGATCTCCCGGTCATGCTTAACGGGAAAAAATCTGCCGTCACCAAGGCTGGTGGGGATTGGGAGATTTCCTTTGTCTCGCCCGGCCGGCATCTGGTCAGCTTCCCCCAGGAGTATAACGGCTATTATACGCTCCTTGCCGAGCGGCAACTCACAACGGAGCTGAACCGCTCGCTCGTGGTTTTGACTCCCTATCTGCCGCCAACCGAAGTCAAAGGTGTTTGTTTCCTCGACCATAACCGCAACGGCCAACTGGACCGCGGCGAGCCGGTCCTTGCCGGCCTTCACCTCATGGTCTCCGATCAAAGCCAAAATATGATTGCCGAAGCAATCACGCAAAAAGACGGGTCCTTCTTCTTTACCCTTCTGCCCGGGACCTACCAAATCACCGCTGCCGGAGAATCTTGGTCCACAGAATACGAAAAGCCGGCACCACTGGAGTTAAACGTTGACCAAGAATCGCCGCTCTTGGTCTTCTTCCCGGTCCGGCCGCTTGAAAAGGAGATCGAATTCTTTAATGAACTGTTCGACCTTGAGTTGATCTCCCCAGACTTTGCAGATTA
>JAKOVI010000032.1 GCA_029782135.1 Bacillota bacterium | reverse complement strand
GACTTTACCGGCGCGGTCGCTGACCTTCCGTTCATTGGTGGCGAGGTGGGGAAGGACGCGGATCACCGCCTCGCCCAGGCGTTTGACGAAGGTACTGGTCTCCTGGTAGGAATAAACCGGCCGGAGGGGAAGGTAAAGGTGGAGTCCGGTCGCGCCGGAAAGTTTCGGGAAGGTCTGGAGCTGAAGATGATCGGTCAGAGTTTTCAGCGCGAAAGCCACTTCAACGGCATCCCGGAAGGTGGCCGGTTCCATCGGGTCAAGATCAAAGATGATGTACGTGGGGGTTTCCAAATGCCGGCTGGTGGAAAGCCAGGGATGGACCTCGATACAACCCAAGTTTACCGCCCAGACCAAGGTCTCCATGTTGTTGGCCATGACATAGTTGATGATCCGGTCTTCCGAAGCGAGGGGCAATGTCTCCACCCAGGGCGGGGGATCAGGGAAGTTCTTCTGGTAAAAATACGGGCCGTCGATTCCCTCCGGGTAACGGACCAGGGAGAGGGGGCGGTCTTTCAGATGCGGGGCTAAATAAGGCCAAATACTAATGTAATACTCCATGACGTCACCTTTGGTCAAGCCCTCCCGCGGCCAGAAGATCTTGTCCAGGTTTTTAACCGGGATCAGATGGCCGTTGATCTGTATTTGCTGAGTCAGGGTGGCCGGCAAGCTAAAACCCCCAGTCGAAATTGCTTTTTCCTACTTTAACTCTTTTAACTGCTCCTGTCTTCTCTCTCTATTCTCAACGAAAAAGGTACTTTCTAACCAGGGGAGGGGAAAGGGGAAAAAATGAGAACCCGCCCAAGTTTCCGCTGATCCTCATGCCGGGAGAAAGCCCAAAGGCGGATGTTCTGGACTAACATAGGCTTTATTGATTTTGGGGTGAAGCGGTTCGTCCTGGAAGCAAAAATGCAGGAGAGATCATGCAGAAGAAAAAGGAAATAACAATGACAGCACGAACTAATAAAAATGTATTTATACATTTTTTACTTTTGAGGGAAAGGCTTGTTCACGCCGGCAAGTAAAGTCGCAACCGGCGCTGCTGCCGGGCGGCCCCCTCGAGAATGCGGTTTTAAAGGAGGTATCATTTTGCGGAAGAAACCAACCTGGTTTGTACTGCTCCTTGTACTCCTGCTGAGCTTCACGGCGGCTCCGGTGCTGGGGGCGGAGGAAGGATGGAAGAGCCGGCTCGAACTCCGGATCTGGGGGTTAGACTTGGCTTACAGCCGGCTGGGAACGCCGTTATTCAGCGGGGTCGATACACATTATTTCTTCAGTTTCGGCGGTGGCTACCAAACTTTCGGTTTTTACCGGAATGCGGACCAGACGGCCTATACGCCGCCGGAAGAGGGGAAGAACTTGGCATTATACCGTAACGCCAACCTGACCTGGAGCGGCGGTCTTCGCCAGGGGTTAATCTATGACCTGGCCCGCCGGCGCAACCTGGTCGATTTGGTTCTCGTTTATAACGGCCGGTATGACTATAACTTTAAAGAAGAAAACCAGGGAACATTGCTGTTTGCCTCGGATTTACCGGACCGGGAAGGGGGATGGCAAAATTCCCTCCTCGCCGGGCTGATCTATGACGGGGTGGACGTCAACCGGGAACGGTGTTTGAAACACGGAATATACGCCGAGGTTTCCGTGGAGACTGCCCCGTCTTTCTTGGGGAATCAATCGACCGGGGCGAATTATACCCGCCTGAACGGCACCGCGATGGGTTTCCTTACCCTCCTTGAAGGGCGGGAGGTAAGTATCTACCTGGCCGACCGGGTGATGTATGATTACCTGACCGGCGATTCCATTCCGGTGCGCGCCCGGACAACCTTCGGCGGTTATAGCAAATACCCCGGGGCGACCAGGGGGCTGGGGGGCGGTTTCCGCGGCGTGCAAGAAGACCGCTTTGACGGGTACATTAAAGCCCTTAACAACCTGGAACTGCGGATCAATTTCCCCCGCTGGAGCGAGTATGGGATCGTCCCCGAAGTGATCGTTTACTTTGACGCCGGACTCTATGATGATCTGACCCGGCGGTTGGACTTCGACCAAATGCTGACTTCGGCCGGGGTCGGGGTTGGGATTTCGGACCTGATTGTTTACGGCAACTATTTCCTGAACGAAAAGCAGTTCACCGTCGCTTTAGCCCTGGGTATTCATTTTTAACCCGGCAAACAACTCTTGACCAAATGCAACTTGATGCAGGGTGTTGGGGCGGGCGGCAGGCCGCCCGCCTTGAACCCTTATTAGGATAATGGCTTATGTCTTCCAGGAAGGAGTAAAAATGCAGTATAGGGAGTTTGGACAACTTGGTTTCAAAACCTCGGTTTTTGGGATGGGATGTATGCGCCTGCCCCAGGTGGAGACCGCCGAAGGCCGGAAGGTTGACGAAGCCGAAGCGATCCGGATGATCAGATATGCGCTTGACCATGGTGTAAATTATCTTGATACCGCTTATGGCTATCATGACGGGACCAGTGAACTGATCGTCGGCCGGGCCTTACGGGACGGCTACCGGGAAAAGACGAAACTGGCCACCAAATTGCCGCTGTGGCGGGTTGAAACCCTCGCGGATGCGGAGCGGATCTTCACGGAGCAACTAACCAAGCTCCAGGTGGAGACGATCGACTTTTATCTGTTGCATGCGGTAAAGGCCGACCGGTGGCGGAAGGTCCGGGAGTTAAAGATCCTTGATTTTTTAGAAGACTTAAGAAAAGCCGGGAAGATTAGATACATCGGTTTTTCCTTCCACGATCACCTGTCGGTCTTCAAAGAGGTGATTGACGCCTACCCCTGGGATATGTGCCAGATTCAGCTGAACATTTTGGATGAAAAGGTCCAGGCCGGAGTGGAGGGGTTACGCTACGCCGGGGCGAAAGGGATTCCGGTGGTGATCATGGAACCTCTCAAAGGGGGGAAATTGGCCCAGAAGATCCCGGCGGATGTCTTGGCGCTCTGGGGATCGGCGCCGGTCAAACGGTCCCCGGTCGAGTGGGCCTTCCGCTGGCTTTATAACTTTCCGGAGGTTGCGGTCATTTTAAGCGGCGTCAGCAGTATGGCGCAGCTCGAAGAGAATATCCGGATCTTTGCGGAGGCCCGGCCGCACTGTATGACAGCGGAAGAACAGAACCTCGTACGGCAGGTCATCAATCTCTATGCCAGTAAGACAAAAGTTCCATGCACCGAATGCGGGTATTGCCTCCCCTGCCCGCAGGGGGTGGCGATCCCAAGGATCTTCCGGTCCTACAATGAAGGATCGATCTTTGAACAGGGTGCTGAAGCGGCCAAGGAATACCAGAAACTGATCGCCAAAGCCCACGACGCTTCACGTTGCGTGGCGTGCGGGGCTTGTGAACAAGTTTGCCCGCAGGGGATCCGGATTATTGAAGAACTAAAGGCTGCGGACCAAGCTTTGCGTTAACATCTCTGTTCCTTGAACTTTGTTACAATAAGGAATATAATTGATAACGACTGTTTGTAATGGCAATCGTTGGATAAGGAGGACGCCGTTTTTGTACCGCCATCGTCACTGCTTTGTTTTGCTTTGTTTGCTATTTGTTTTTTTGCTTAGCCAAGGAGGAAATCTGCAGGCCGCCCAGAATGCTCCCGGACTGCCTGGAATCCGACAGGTCAAGCCGGACCAGATCAGCGGGAAAGTGTTGCGGGGGAAAACAACGATTTTAGGCGGGAAGGCCTCTTCCGAATTTCAACAGAAGATTACATATGATCCGGAACGTAATTGCTACCGGGTGGAGTACCGTTCATCCCTCTATCAACTGGAAGCGGAACTGGATTCTGCCTTGCGGTTGCGGTATAGTAAATGGCAAGCGGCGAATCCCGCCTTAATCGAGTGCCTGGGGTATAACCGGCGGATTACGGAATATCTGCCGCAGAAAGAGGCATTGCAGATTACTTATTACCAGGGGAACAAGGTAAAAGAGACGAAAGTGGTCGCTTATGATGAGCAGACCCTTGACAGTGATATCATCTATCTGTATTTAACGCAACTTATTGATCTTTGCCAAGAACGGACAAGCTGTGACATAATCGTCAAATCCCGCGGGTGGAAGCTGAATGTGGTTTTTTCTCCGGTCACCACGGCCGATGTCTTAGGGTTATCACCCCAGTATGCATCCCTGGACGTGTTCCGCGAATTTGCGGAAAACATCGCCGCAAAAGCCGAGGAACTCGAGGTGCTGGTGATGGATCTGAACGGCCTCTCCAAATTGTTCTACCCGCACCGGTATTACCTGGCCTTTAAACGAACGACTCCCCGCCAGTTCGTTGCTTACTGGGGGGGAGCGCCCAGCGAAGCGGAGTTTACTTTTATCGAGTAATGACTTCTTTCCCTTTGCCAGTGCCGGCTGAATCATCCACGGAGAAGAACGTTTCTTCCGGTTAAATTATAACCGAAATATGCAGTGGGTGGGTAAAAAGGATGCCAATAACCTTTTCGCAAGAGCAAAAGGACCAGTTAATCAAAGAGATCCAAGCATATTTTTCTGAAGAACGGGACGAACAGATCGGGATCATTGCTGCCGGCAAGCTGCTGGATTTCTTCCTCGAAAACCTGGGAAACAAGATTTATAACAAGGCACTGGACGATGCCCGGGTTTGGTTTCGGCAAAGGATTGAGAACCTGGACCTCGATTACGATTTGCTTTATAAATAAGTTGCCGGAGCTTGTAGTTCAAGCTCCGGCTTTTTCATTTTCAACGGGTCTGCCGCTTATTCCGTAAACTCATAAAGCAAAGCGCATTGGAGATCGACGACATCCAGGGCCTCTTCGGTGATGAGCACATCAATTCCCTCTGCCACCGCCGGTTTTAAGCCGGGCGGGAGGCTTTCCAGGGAGATGCTGATCCGGTGCGCGCCAAGCGGGACATTTTCGAAGAAGAAATAGCCGTCGGCATTGGTGAAGGTGGTGGCGGTATTGTGATCAAGAGAGACGCCAACCATCCCGAGGACAGTTTCCCCCTCGTTGTGCACTCCGTCACCATTGGAATCGATAAAGACCAGCCCGCTGATGGAGCCGTTGAGCGTCACCCCGAAATCGAGGAAGAAGTGTTCGTTCTCCCGGATCCGGACG
>JAKOVI010000010.1 GCA_029782135.1 Bacillota bacterium | reverse complement strand
GATGTACCGGACGCAGCACGTGGTGGATGGAAAAGTTCAGAAAGACGCAAAGGGCAACCCCATCATGGGGAAAATCAACTACACCGTCTGGTCCGACGTGTTTATCTGCCCCAGCTGCTCCGGAGAGCTCGTCTTCTGGGAAGTGGCGGTAGATAAAGAAGAAGGTAAAGTACGGAACGAGTTTCCCTGCCCCCACTGCGGAGCTAACCTCACCAAACGAACCCTGGAGAGGGCCACGGAAAGGGTGTACGACCGGGAGATCGGGGAGTTTATCATCCGCGCCCGCCAGGTGCCGGTGCTGATAAATTATTCGGTGGGGAATAAGAGATATGAGAAAAAGCCCGACGGGTACGACCTGGAATTGATCCGGAAGATCGAGGAGATCGAGATACCGTACTGGTATCCTACCGACCGCATGCCGGAGGGCTACAATACCGAACAGCCTAAAGTATCACATGGTTTTACTCATTTTCACCATTTTTATACGAAGCGAAGTCTTGCCTGTCTAGCAGTATTATGGAACTGTTTCAGGTTTCAAGACAGAAAAATAACCTCTCGTTTATTATACTCTTTTACATCTCTCTACCAACGTGTGACTAAGATGGCAGAGTATCGGAAGGGTGGGGGAAGTGGTAATATTCCTAACTTTTATATCCCTTCGTTTAATAGGGAGCCAAACGTTTACGAAGTCTGCAAAAGGAAATTAAGAAATATAATAACGGCGTTAATAGCAATGTCGCTTTGTCGTTCACAGAATACCATTTCCACTCAGTCTGCTGGGCAATTGCATCAGATTAAGAGCAGTAGCACTGATTACATTTTTACCGATCCACCATTCGGTGGGAACATAATGTATTCGGAAATGAATTTCCTCTGGGAAGCCTGGCTCAGGGTTTTCACCAACAACAAGCCCGAGGCCGTGGAAAACAAAGCCCAGGGCAAAGGCCCGCGAGAATACCAGGAGCTTATGGAAAAGTGCTTTGCCGAGTACTACCGCATCCTGAAGCCCGGCCGGTGGATGACGGTGGTGTTTCACAACTCGCAGAACCGGATCTGGAACGCCATCCAGGAGGCCATTATGCGGGCGGGCTTTGTTATTGCCGATGTTCGGACTCTCGATAAAAAGCAGGGAACCTTTAACCAGGCAAAAATTGGTTACACGACCGCAGTAAAGCAGGACTTAATAATCTCCGCCTACAAGCCCAACGGCGGCCTGGAAAAACGCTTTCATCTTGAGGCTGGGACCGAAGAAGGGGTCTGGGATTTTGTCCGCACCCACCTCAAACAGCTGCCGGTCTTCGTGGAGAAAAACGGCAAAGCGGAGGTCATTGCCGAGCGGCAGAATTTCCTCCTCTATGACCGGATGGTGGCCTTCCACGTCCAGCGGGGGGTTGCCGTCCCCATGGGGGCGGCGGAGTTTTACACCGGCCTAAAACAGCGTTTCCCGGAGAGAGATGGCATGTACTTCCTCCCCGACCAGGTGGTGGAGTATGATAAAAAGCGCTTAACGGTCC
>JAKOVI010000161.1 GCA_029782135.1 Bacillota bacterium | reverse complement strand
GTCCCCAAAGGTGGTAAAGCCGGTTCCGCCGGTGCTTGGACAGCCTGGACTTCACCGCTCTCCGTCGCGTCCGCAGCCGGGTCCGGCTCTTCCGGCCTGGTCGTCACCGGCTCTTCTTGTTCGGCTTTTGTTTCCCGCGCCGCCGGTTGTTCCTGGTGAACCTCTCTGAGTTGTGCGACGGCTTCTTCCGTTGGCCGGGCGGGTGGTTTCTCCGGCGCCGGTGGTTTCGGCGGTGCCGGCGGATTTTCCGCCGGGGTAACCTTCGCTTCTGCTTTTGGCGCCACGGTTTGCGCCGGTTCGAGCTCGATCACCCGCGGATGAATTAATGTGTATTCAAGGCTGCCCCCGCGCGCTCCCCAGATTCCGTTAATCTGCAACAGAAAAAGGAGGGCATGCAATACCACGGCCAGCAGGAAAGAGCCGGCCAATCTATTTAAATCTCCGGAGCGGGGCTTGTTCATCGTCGAAACCTCCTCGCGGGACGCCCTCCTGTTTAGCGCTTATTCTTCCTTTCCACCCCGAAGGCCGGTTGGGAGACCCCGGCTTCGGTGATCGCATCCATCACGGAGATTACTTTCCCATAACTGACTTTTGTGTCGGCATTAATGATCACTAACAAGTTGGGGTCTTTGCTCGCTAACGGCGCCAGGGTCCTGGTCAGTTGCTCAAGGGTAACTGGCTCGGCGCCGTAATAGACCGTCTCCTTCTGGTCGATCGTTACAACAATCCGGTTTCGTTCCAGACTGACGGCCTGGCTGGACGATGGCAGATTCAGCGGAACCCCGGAAACCGCCGTTTTGAATGTCATCGAGTACATAAAGAAAACCATGATAAAGAAGGTCAGATCGATCAGGGGGACAATATCCAAACGGGGTATTTTTGCTTTCCGGCTGAACATCACGATTGTTCACCCCTGTTTCCGTAGTTCTCCAGAAACTCTTTGCTCATTTGGTTCATGTTGGTCAGGTTCTTATCAATCATCCGGTTGAGCCAGTGCATCAGGAAGAGGGAAGGAATGGCGATCATTAAACCAAACGCCGTCGTGATCAGGGCTTCGGCAATTCCCCGGCTGAGTTCGGTCGCTGAGGGCAAACCTTGCGCCACGGCAAGAATGTTAAAGCTGTCAATAATTCCCGTCACGGTTCCCAACAAGCCGAGCAGAGGAGCAGCAGTGATAATCACATCAAGCAGTCCCAAACCCCGCTCCATCTTCTTAATCTCCAGTTCACCAGCGTCACGCAGGCTGGCCTCAATCTGGGCCCGCTCTTTCCCGTAATATAACAAAGCAGCCTGATACATCCGGGCTACCGGTTGATTTATCTTTTGCAAATATTGAATTGCTTCCAGAGGAGCATCCTTATCCATTAAACGAAAAACGATTCTTCTAATTTCATCAAGATCACCACGCTGGCTGAGAAAATACCAAAGCCGCTCAATCGTAATGGTCAACACAAGTACCGAACATAATAACAGAGGATACATCACCGGACCGCCGCTTAAAAAAACTTGCCACATTTTCTTCTCCTCCTCAGCATTAAACTACTGGACAGTCAATGGCAAATGCTTCTTTTTCCTGGATATTAATGTTTTCTCTGTCAAGAAATACTAATTTATATGTATAGCTTATCACTTTTTTAAGATTTCTATGATCAACCGGAAAATCCTCCCGTTAATCATTGAGTTAAAATTTGGTTTGTCGTTGTCTTTTCTTCACAGGGGATTACGCTTTTTCCCCGGATAAAAAAGGCTGTAAGGTATACATGTATACTTTTCAGGCTTTGTTGCTTTTTACTCCCGCCTTTCTTATAATGAGTATAATAACGATATCACAATCTGTTCAGGGGGATTTTCATGGCCGGCTTTACAACTTACGACTCCGATACCCTGAGGAGTCTCCACAGAAAACTGCTCCTCGAATACGAAGGATTTAAGCAGAAAAACTTAAAACTTGATATGTCCCGTGGCAAGCCTTGTCCGGAACAATTGGACCTTACCGACGGGTTACTCTCCTGTCTTAATGGAGATTATCTGGCGGAAGATGGAACCGACTGCCGGAATTACGGCGGGGTTGAAGGGTTACCGGAAGCCCGCCGGCTCTTTGCCTCCTGTTTGGGGGTCCAGCCGGAGGAGATTATTGTCAGCGGCAACTCGAGCCTGGCGTTGATGCATGACCTGATTGCCCGTGCCATGCTCTTCGGGGTTGATGACCAGGAACGCCCCTGGGGAGAGGGGCCGGTGAAGTTTCTCTGTCCCTGCCCTGGTTACGACCGTCATTTTGCCTTGTGTGAACTGTTTAAGATCGAAATGATTCCGGTCCCCATGCGGGATGACGGGCCGGCGATCGACCAGATAGAAGAATTGGTCGCACACGACCCAAGCATTAAGGGGATCTGGTGTGTGCCGATGTACAGCAATCCCACCGGTGTCACCTACTCCGACGAAGTGGTCACCCGCCTGGCGACCATGAAAACCAAAGCCACGGATTTCCGGATCTTCTGGGATAATGCCTATGCTCTCCATCATTTAACCGACCAACCGGACCGTCTCCTCAATATCCTCGAGGTTTGCCGGGAGGCGAACAACCCGGACCGTGTTTATATTTTCAGTTCCACTTCCAAGATCTCTTATGCCGGCGCCGGCGTGGCGATGGTTGCCTCCAGTGTGAAGAATATCCGCCGGCTGGCCAGATTAATGTCCCTGCAAACGATCGGTCCGAATAAATTAAACCAATTATGCCATGTCCGTTTCTTTAAAGATCTCGAAAACATCCATGCCCATATGAAAAAACACGCCGCGATCCTGCGCCCGAAATTTCAATTGGTCCAGGATATCCTCCAGCGCGAATTGGGGGATAAAAAGATCGCGACGTGGACCAAGCCAAGGGGTGGGTATTTCATTAGCCTGAACACCCTGGAAGGTTGTGCCAAGAAAGTGGTCCAGCTGGCCGCCGAAGCCGGCGTCATCTTTACCAAAGCGGGGGCGACTTTCCCATACGGTTATGATCCACTCGACCAAAATATTCGCATTGCCCCTACCTATCCCCCGCTTCACGAGTTAAAAACAGCCATGGAACTGTTTTCACTCTGCGTGCAACTCGCCAGTATTGAAAAGATCCTCATGGACCGGGCTGCCGAAACCATTACTTTGTCCTCGGTGCAAACCGCCAAAACTGGATGACCGGCTTTCGCCGGTCTTTTCATTTTTGCCTTTTTAAGTCCGTTCACGTGTTTTGCCCGCTTCCTTTCTTTCAACCGTAAGTTGATAAAGGCCCCATAGCAAGAAGCCTCCGGCGATCAAAAGTAAACGCAGGGGCCGGTAAATGATCGCCAGTCCGACCAAAAAACCGAAGATCCCGCCGGATGTCTGGATGAAAACCAACTCGGCGGAGACATTGGAGGTCAAGAGTTTTTCCAAAGCGGCCGCATCCAGTTTCCCCAGTTGCCCGCGGATCACCGCTTCCAAATCAAGACTGCGTAATCCGTCGACGATCGCTCCGGCAACCAAGGGTTCAAGGACTGCTCCACTTTCCTCGATTGTTTGCGGAAGCGTTTGGAGGTGGGCCTCGAGCCGGGGAAAGACTGTTTCAACGACCTTTGGAATCTCCGGCAAAAAGGCAAGGGCTTCTTTCCGTACGGCCTCCCCCCAAAACTCTTTCGTCCACTCGATCATCTTCTCCCCGAAGCTCCTCCCTCGCCACTCCGCAATCGCCCGCACCAGAAACTGATCCACCGCAGCCCGGGTTTCGTCGTTGTTCACCAACCGGTCAACCAGCTCAAATAAGGCTGCTTTTAATTCCGTCCGGAACTCCGTTTCTTGAAAGACTTCAGCGAGCGTCCGGGAGAGACTGCTGGTGAGTTTCCCGCAGATTCCTTCTTCGCGGAGGTAAAGTTCGACGATTTCCGGAGAGATTAAAGATGAGATGATTCCGCTGGCCATGCTCGCTACGAGCGCCTCCCGCCGTGCATGGATCAACCCTTGCCAAACGGCATTGGGCCGGCGGGGATGAAAAAGCATTTTGATCGCCAACCAGTTAGTCCAGTAACCGACCGCCGCCGGACCGAGAACGGAGATGACGGGGGCGCTATAAGCTTGGATGGTTTGCCATGAATCCTCCGGCAACATCAGCCGGAGAATCAGTTCCGCCACCATCCAGAGCGCCAGGACGATCCCGAGGAAAAACAAGGGATAATTCAGCAGATTTAAGATAAAGGCAAGGCGTAACGAGAACGGTGTTTTTCCGGACTTGACGAAAGCCTCTTCCTTGGTTCCGGGTCCAGAGTCTTGCCGGAGCCTGGTCCGGAAATCAGTTGCCACCCTCCTTCCCCACTTTTCGAGGAAACGTCCGGCAGAGAAGTCATTGAAAACCGCCGGGTCTTCCGGCGCCGCCAAGCGGGAAGGCTCTTTCGGTTTGGCGATCATCTTTCCGTCACCTCCTAACGAAATTTTATCATTAAAAAATAGTTACGGTTAAAGGCGATTGCAAGTAAATGGATAATAAATTTGGGATATATATTGCATTTACCCACCAAAAGGAGGAACCCAATGAGTATCAAAGTCGCCAAATTTGGGGGAACTTCTCTGGCCGATGCTGAACAGTTTCGCAAAGTCCGCGCAATCATAGAGGCCGACCGGAGCCGTCGCTACATCGTACCCTCCGCTCCGGGTAAACGTCATCCCCAGGATCACAAAATCACCGATCTCCTCTACCAGTGTCATGACCTTGCACAACAGGGACACCCATTCGAGGATATTTTTTCATTAATTGCCGGCCGTTATTTAGGAATCATCAGAGATTTGGGCCTAAATCTGGATTTGACGCCGGCGCTTGAAGAGATCAGAAACCGGATTGCCGCCGGGGCATCTGCTGATTACACCGCAAGCCGCGGCGAATATCTTAACGGGTTAATCCTCGCCGCCTATCTCGGTTTTGAGTTCGTCGATCCGACAAGCTTAATCTTCTTCGATACGCAGGGGAATTTGGCGATCGAAAAGACCCAAAGCACAATTAACAATGCGTTGACCAGGAAAACGAATGTGGTCATTCCCGGTTTTTATGGTGCGCGACCCGACGGCCAGGTACAAACTTTCTCCCGTGGCGGCTCCGATATCACCGGTGCGCTGATCGCCAGGGGGGTGCAGGCTGATCTTTATGAGAACTGGACCGATGTTTCCGGTTTTATGATGGCCGATCCCCGCATCGTTACAAATCCGAAACCGATTGAACAGTTGACCTACCGCGAACTCCGTGAATTGGCCTATATGGGGGCTACGGTCTTGCACGACGAAGCAATCTTTCCCGTCCGCGAAGCCAAGATCCCGATCCAGATCAAAAATACGAACCGCCCGGATGACCCGGGGACTTTAATTGTCGGGGACAACGGCGGACCAAAAAAACCGGGTTCGATCACCGGGATCGCCGGCCGGAAAGGTTTTACCATTATTACCGTTGAGAAAAACCTGATGCATTCGGAACTGGGGTTTGGCCGCCGGCTGCTCTCCGTCATCGAAAATAACGGTATCTCCTTTGATCACATGCCGTCCGGGATCGACACGATTTCTCTCGTGATCGCCGATACGCAGCTCAATAAGAAACTGGATAAAGTCTTGGCCGAGATTAAACGGGACTGCCAGCCGGATTCGATCGAGGTTGTCCATGATATTGCGCTGATTACCACCGTCGGCCTGGGAATGGCTTATACCCCGGGGATCGCTGGCCGGCTTTTTTCCGCCCTCTCCGAAATTAACGTCCGTATGATTGACCAAGGATCCAGCGAGATCAATATTATCATCGGCGTTGAAAACAAGGATTTCGAAGAAGCCGTACGCCGGATTTATTACGCGTTCGTGGATTAACCCTCAAATGCCCTGTCTCCTGAACGCCCTAACCATCCGGCAAAAAAACCCCGGGTTTTAAACCTGGGGTTTTTCATATTCTTTTTCGATCAAGGCCAGACTTTTTAAGACCAACGCCACGGCTTCATCCACCTTGTAATCATCCGAAGGCACCCATCCCCTGGTGCGCAGCCGGTATGGCCGCAAGCCGTTTTTCATCTCATCCAAGGTACAGAAGATCTCACCGGGCAGAGGTTTATTGATCCAGCTGTCTTGTAAGTTGGCGGCCAAGGCTTTAAACCAGGCAACATAGTTTAAAATGTGCTCCCGGTCAAAGTAACCCAAAGGCTTAAGATAAGCAAGCAAGCGGCGGAGCTTTTCATTCTTGAGGTAACGGCGGTAGTCCGCAACATAAAGGCTTTCCGAAAGGAAGAGAGGGGGACCGTAAACCGTTAACCCTTTCTCTTTGATCGTCGTCCCGGACTGGATAATCTCAATCCCCACACCCCCTTTATGGGCCAAAACCGCATCCTCGACGTTCTCGACGGGAACGGTCTTCGAGCCGGGGAGCAGCGTATGCACCAGCCCTTCATAGCGTCCCTTGACAAAGATCGGAACACCGTGCCGGATTAATTTTTCGTAACCGAGGTTGTAATCGACCGTCTCCCGGTTGGCGATCAGAAAAAACCCGACAAAATCCGTGATCTCCCGTCCGGCGATGCGATTAAAGGATTTAAGATTCGCTGAACCGGCAATCCGGAGGTCGGTATCCTTATCAATATTGTAGTTATACATCCCCCATTTGCGGACCAGTTCCGGACGGCGCAGAAAGTGCTGATTCATGGAGAGAAGTTCATCCATCCCGACGACGGTCAGATCAACTTCATCCAGCCTGATCAGGGATGAGCCGTTATGCGGTTCATCTCCCTCCAGGCGGACAACCAGATCGTCAACTCTGATCTCCATCCCTAAAAAAGCGACCCGGTAACAGCGTTCCGCCCGTTTACGGTCCGGCGCCAGGGTAAGATAGGGACAGTCGAGCCTGTCCAGATGCCGTTTGGCCACAGCCGGATCGGCGGAAGCGTGCTCTTTCCCGGTGGCCACCAATGCTCTGACCCGGTCAAGCTCCACTTTATCCGGCGAGAGCGTTGCGAACTTTTTCATCACATTTTCAAAGGTCCTTCCCCACCTGGGGATAACACACGTTACATCATAAGCCATTACTTCTCCAACTTTCATTCATGTAATTATTGAAATCAAGACAGATCGTTATCTGCTCAATCAGATAAGCGCATCCGGTTTACAGCTCTTTGAGCGCCAGGACCTGCTCCTTGAAAAGAGCGCCGCGTTCTTTATAGTTTTTGAAGAGATCGAAACTGGCACACGCCGTCGACAGCAGGACCACATCACCGGGGGTGGCATACTGGTTGGCCCGCGCGACAATCGTTTTCATATCACTGCCCCCGTCCACCAGGATGGGGAGACGGCACTTCATCTTTTCCGCCGCCTGCCTGATCGCGGCCCCGATCACCGGTCCCATTTTTCCAATCAGAACCACAGCCTTCACCGAGCTATGAAGAATGGTCTCGGCTAAACCGGTATAATCCGTCCCCTTATCGGCGCCGCCGGCGATCAGGATCACGGGTTCTTGAAAAGCCCGCAAGGCCACAATCGTTGGCTCAGGTGAGGTCGCAAAGGAATCATCAAAATACTGCACCCCGTTGATCGTCGTCACATATTCCAAACGGTGCTCCAGTCCCTTATATTCGGTGATCGCCCGGATAATGGCGTCCCGGCCGGCGCCGGCGGTGAAACTGGCCAAGGCTGCCGCTGCGATGTTTAAAAGATTATGTTCACCCCGGAGCTTAATCTCTTTGCTGGTAATCAGCAATTCAGGCGTCCCGGTCAGATTCCAGTATACGCCGTACTCCCCACCCGGCAACCGCTCGTACCACGCCCCGGCGGCCGGCTGGACACTGCCGTAAAGTAGCAAACGGCCACGCACCAGGGAAACCAGGTCCCGGCAGGTCCGGTCATCCTGGTTCAGAATCGCGACCCCGGTGGGAGATTGATACCGTAGGAGATTCGCTTTCGCCTGAATGTAAGCTTCACGGGATGGATGGTAATTTGGGTTCACCGGATCGGCCGGCGCCAGATGGTCTTCGGTAATATTGGTAAAGACCGCAATCTCCACCTTTTCCTCCAGATCCTCCAACTGAAAACTGGATAACTCCAGAACGACCAGGTCGTCCGGTTGTAACAACGGATAGAAAGAAAACGGCGCCACTCCGATATTCCCGCCCAGATAAACCCGGGCCCCTTTTTGACGCTGGCTGTGTTCCAACATCCGACAGATCAAAGTGGACGTGGTTCCTTTCCCCTTGGTGCCGGTCACCCCAATCACCGGGCAAGGACACAGTTGCAGAAATAACCGGATCGCGCTGGTCACTTTGACACCGTTCGCCCGGGCTTGAGTGATGGCAGGGTGAAATAAAGGAAAACCGGGAGAACGATAGAGAACGGCAAAGTCGTCAAGTTGCTCCATGCTCCGCTCCCCCAGCCGGAAATCTATCCCCCGCGCGGCCAGCCTCTGGTACCGCTCACCTAGTTCTTCCGCGCTCCGGTTGTCACAAACCGTCACTTTTTCTCCTTGCTCGACAAGATACTCGGCCAAGGCTAAATTTTCGATCCCAAGCCCCAGGACAGCTACACCCTTTTTCAGAAGTAAACACCTTCCTTCCCCTCCCGGACCAAGATCCCGGGGGAAGTATTCCTATTTATCTTATTACAAGAGCAACCCAATTGACAATAGATTCTTTTATAAGGAAGGCCGCTTCCACCGCCTACTTATTGGTCAAGTTTTTAATACGCCCGAAAACCAGCGCCACCTGCCCCCGGATCCGGGAACGGTATGTCCGCAGCTTCATTACGAACCGCCTGAACAACTCCTTCTCCTTCAACTGGCCCACGAAAGCCTCTATTTGTCCGCGGGATCGCCGCCACCAAAGGCGCAATAACCAACCGACGATGATCAAAGTAGAAATCTTCTGCAGGTTCCAGAAGAATAAATCGACATTATATAACCATCTCATTTTGATCACTCCATCACCTTACTTGGATTTTAGTATATCCAAGCGTGATGGAAAAATTCTCCTTCCGGCCAACCTTTTAAAAACAGGAGATTTCCGCTCCCCCACCGAAATATTTAATGGTGCAGGAGAATTTTTCGTAAGGAGAGCAGTGCTAGGGTCATGTTAATCCTCATTCTGATCATCCTTTTCTGGTTAATTTGGGTCTCCTCCACTCCCGTTGGTGAAGCCTCCGGCCAGAAAGTCCTCTATGAGCGGAACTCACCTTATCAACAGATCTCCGTGATCCAAAACGGGAATCTTCGTTATTTACGTTTTAAAAACTCCAACCAAAGCGCGCTTGATTTGGATGATCCCTTACGGATGGTCTTTCCGTACACTTCCTACCTGCATTTAGGGGTGGTCGCCCGCCCCCAACCGGCAAAAGCGCTCTTCATCGGGCTCGGCGGCGGTTCGGCCATCCGGAAATTCCTTCACGATTATCCTTCGTTAACAACAGTGGATGCGGTGGAGATCGATCCCGAAGTCGTTAAGATTGCCCGCACCTATTTTGCCCTCCCCGCTGATCCACGCCTCAAGATCAGCATCCTCGACGGGCGTTTGTTCGTTGAACAAAGCGGACCGGCGATTGCCGCCGGTCACACCAATCCTTACGATTTGGTGATCATCGATGCCTTTACGGCCAGTGCCATCCCTCGCCACCTGACCACTTTTGAATTTCTCCGGGCCGTCCGGAAAATCCTCTCCCCGGGCGGGGTGGTCGTCGCCAACCTCATCGGTGCCCTCAGCGGTCCCCACAGCCGGTTCTTTCGCTCCATGGTCCGGACCTACGGTACGGTCTTTCCCCAGATCTATCTCTTTCCGGTCGGGGGCTGGGCGGGCGAGAGTGACGTCACAGTCCGGAATATCATCCTGGTGGCAACTTTAACCCCGGACAGATGGGATAGGAAGGTCTGGCAAAGTAAGGCTGCTGCTTGCTACAAACAGAAACTGATCACCGAAGAGGTTCCGGACTTTGTCGCTACTTTAATCGAGGAAGCGGATCTGGAGGACGCCTGGTTCAATGAGATCCCTGTCCTCACCGATGACCACGTCCCTTACGATCCCCAGAACCACCAACTCTAACCTGTCTTCAAGTATAAGCTTCCTCTTTGGCCTTTGCTTTTGGCAACACCCTCCACCGCTTGCATAACTAATCTCCTTTTCGGCCTCTTCCATACCGCTTTACCAACCCCCTTTCGGTAAGCGCGAGGAAAAGAGAGCCGGCGAGGACTACTACCAATGCCGAGCAGCCATAAAGCAGCGTTGCTCTCTTTTGCCCGGTGGAAAGATAAAACCGGGTAAAGAGCGTCAGGACGAAAACGTGGATCAGAAACAAATCATAAGAAAGCCGTGCGAGGAAAGCAAGGCACGACTTAACCCCGGCCGGCCAGGGGGAAGAGGCCCAGACCCAAAGCCCCACGACGAGACTGTAAAGCAGCACACTGGGGCGCATTTGCGTTAGAGCGAGGTTCAAGCCCCATCCCTGTTTGAGATAAAGCAAGGCTTCGATCGTCAATCCGCCAAGTGCGGGCAAGAGGAGGAAGAAAAGGAGCGTCTCTCTTTGTTTAGCCCAGCGTTCCACAAGAGGAAGCCGGGGGCCGCACCAAATTCCCAGCGCAAAATAAAAAAGCCAGCCCAAGAAATTCCTTTGGTCAATAAAGTAAACCCACGGTACCGGGAGTGGCAGATAGATCTTTGCAAACTGAAGAGCGAGGGTTATGGCCAGCGCGACCAGAAGACCGCTTGTACGCCGGAAATATTGTTCCAGGTAAGGAAAGACCAAATAAAACTGGAGAATCAGCGGGATAAAATACAAGTGGTAAGCCGCGCCGCCGCTGATAAGCGCCAGACCGGCGCGTTCCAGGGTCAACGGTTGCGCGGTCGAGTCTCCCACGATTAAATAAACAAAGCTCCAGAAGGTATAAAGCGGCATAAGTTTACGGAGGCGGTCCCAGATAAAGTGAGAATAACTCAACCGCGGTTTTCGGGACAGGCTTAACCCCAATCCGGAGAGGAAAATAAAGACCGGGACGGCAAAACGGATAAGCTGGTTAAAGAAAAGACCAGGGAGGGTAATTTTTTCATAGAGTGTTTCCGCGCTGATATGCCCAATCACCACCCCCAAAATCGCCATTCCCCGGAGTAGATCCATCACTTCGATCCGTGTTGCCAAGCGCTTCCTCCAACCCACTTCTTTGCTACTGAACGCCGAACATATTATTTCTCCACCTCTGACCGCTATTCCACAAACTGTCCTTCCCTTTCGCCAACGGGCAGAAGTTTCCACCCATTTTGGGGAAATTTAAAGATATGACCAACGCTGGAGGATGATCCGATGTCGCACCCCAAAATGCCCAATCGCCTGATTAAGGAGAAAAGCCCCTATCTTCTACAGCATGCTTATAATCCGGTCGACTGGTTCCCCTGGGGACCGGAGGCTTTTGCCAAGGCAAAAAATGAGGATAAACCGGTCTTCCTTTCGATCGGTTACAGCACCTGCCACTGGTGCCACGTAATGGAGAGAGAGTCCTTTGCCGATCCTGACGTGGCGGCCGTCCTCAATGAAGCCTTTGTCTGCATTAAGGTGGACCGGGAAGAACGGCCGGATCTTGACAGTCTCTATATGTCGGTCTGCCAGGCAATGACCGGGAGCGGCGGCTGGCCGTTGACGGTCTTCCTCACTCCCGACCAAAAACCGTTTTTCGCCGGAACTTTTTTCCCGAAAGAAAGCAGGTTCGGCCGGATCGGGATCCTTGAACTTGCCGCCCGGATCAAAGAACTCTGGACGAACCGCCGCGCGGATATCCTGCGCATGGCGGAGAAGAACATCTCGGTCTTAAAAGCCGCAACCGCGATCCCGCCTGGCGGGGAACTGGGCCGGGAAACCCTGGAGATGGCTTACCAGCAGTTGGTGGAGTCTTACGATGAACAACACGGCGGTTTTGGTTATGCCCCGAAGTTTCCCACCCCCCACCATTTACTCTTTTTGATGCGGTACTGGCGGCGGACCGGGGAGGAAAAGGCCCTCCGGATGGTCGAGACGACCCTGACCGCCATGCGTTACGGCGGGATCTACGATCAGATTGGCTTCGGCTTCCACCGCTATTCCACCGACAAGCACTGGTTCGTGCCGCATTTTGAAAAGATGCTTTATGACCAAGCCCTCCTCGCCCTTGCCTACTTGGAAGCCTACCAAATTACCGGTGGCGCCCTTTACCGCCAAACCGCCGCCGAAATCTTTACGTATGTCTGTACGGTCATGGCTGATGAAAGCGGGGGTTTTTTTACCGCCGAAGATGCCGATAGCGAGGGGGTGGAAGGTAAGTTCTACCTCTGGAAGGAAGATCAGCTCCGCGCAGCCCTAACACCGGAAGAAGCAGAACTAATCTTTAAGCACTTTAACCTGGAGGAAAAGGGGAATTACCCGCCAGCCCCGGAACTTGGGGATGGATACAACCTGCCGTATTTAACCGCTCCGCTCGTGGAGACCGCCCGCACGCTCCGGATCGACGCGGCGACGGCTGTCCGTTTGTTCAATTCGGCACGGCAAAAACTCCTTTCCCTACGGGAAAAAAGAGTCCACCCTTATAAAGATGATAAAATCCTCACTGACTGGAACGGCCTCCTCCTCGCCGCCCTCGCAAAAGGCGACCGGGTGTTAAAAGAGGCCAAATGGACGGCAGCCGCGGTTAAAGCGGCGAACTTCTTTCTCACGAAAATGCGGACCCCGGACGGAGGCCTTTGGCACCGTTATCGCCATGGGCAGCCGGCGTACCCGGCCTTTCTGGATGATTACGCCTTTTTGGTCTGGGGTTTAATTGAACTGTACGAAACAACTTTTAACTTCTATTATCTGGAAGCCTCCCTCGAACTTACCGCTTACGTCCGGCGCCACTTTGCCGATGAAGAAAACGGCGGCTTCTTTCAAGTGGCAAATACCAACAAGGATATTTTATTACGCCCCAAAGAGAGCTATGACGGGGCGATCCCTTCCGGTAATTCCGTCATGCTGTTCAATCTCATCAGGCTGGCGCGCTTCACGGCTGATCCGTCGCTGGAAAAAGAAGCCGGCCGTCTCACCAAAGCCTTTTCCCGGGTGGTCGCAACGGCACCAGCCAGCCATACCCAACTCCTTTGTGCGTTGGACTTTGCCCTCGGACCGGCCCATGAGATCGTCATCGTTGGCCGGCGCCATGATAAAACCACCGAAGAAATGCTTGCGGTGGTCGACGAAGGATTTCACCCGAATAAAGTCGTCCTCTTCCTGCCGGTCAACGAGGAGCACTCTCTCCTCGCCAGTCACGCCCCTTTCGCCAATTTCACAGCAATTGAAGATCAAGCAACGGCCTATGTCTGCCAAAACTACCATTGCCATTTCCCCACTACGGATCCGGAACGTCTCCGCCGGCTCTTGGCCGGAGAGGACGTTAGCAAAGAATAATTTATTAGCAACATGAATCCTCCCGCTTCCCAGCTCATTGTGGGAGACAAGGACGGCACGCGGGCAACCTTGACCGGCATCCCTCCTAAACCTGACTAATTTGGTAACCCGTACTTTCCGCCCCCGGATGCACTGCCGCGCGGTCCCCGGAGAAAATCAACAACAACAAGATCAGGATTAAAAAAAGGGTAAAGGGTGAAAACGGCGAATTCGCAAAGCGTAAAGACATTCAAAACCCTCCCGTCAAACTCTCAGACATTATCCTAAAGGTGCGTCGTCTCCTTGATGCTAGGATCATTATATGTGCCACCGTTCGGATCAGGGACCAAACCATCATGCTGTTTGCAAAATTTGTCCGATTAAAACTACCCGCCCCAATTACCACACCGGCCAAAGTCGCCACCTCTGCCAAGAAAGTGAGGCAAACCACCCTAGTAACATACTATACCGGAGCCAAAATATGTTTTCCACATTCCCGGTGTGTAACCAAGGATATTATCCGCACTGCACAGCTGGAGCCGGATGGTGTTCCCCGTTGACTTGAATTTCTTGGTTTAGTATTCTTAGCAAAGCTGAGCTTTAGAATCGTCCAAGAAATACACCGGAAGAAAGACCATCCGGCTCCGGCTAAGTTAACTATTCATTATATACGTATAACGGAGGATAACGAGAAACAAGCAATGCTCCGTATTTCACGACCGAAGCAGGAGAGATTCATTATGCTGATGAAATATTTTAGTGTATAATATTAACGAGGTGAGCTTCTTGAAAGAACCAGCCGTTGATCCGAATCTTTTCCGTATTGAGTGGGTAAAGAAAACAACCCCATATAGTATGTCTTCCAAGCATTATCATGATTATTATGAGCTATATTACCTCTGGTCCGGGGAAAGGCTTTATTTTATCAAAAACCGTACTTATCATGTCCACCAGGGGGATTTGGTTCTCATCAATGTTAATGAAATCCACAAAACGCTGGAAGCCGGTTCGGACAGTCATGAGCGGATTCTGATTTATTTCCGCGAGGAATTCATTAAGGATCTGTTGGCCGACCAGGATTATAACCCGCTAGTCTGCTTCAGCGGGGCCAAAGTAATCCGTCCGGAAAAACAGGATAGCAGTGTCATCGAGAATCTGCTCTTCCGCATGATCGATGAGAACAAAAAGAACTTACCGGAGACCAATCTCTATCTCCGTGTCTTATTGCTGGAAATGTTAATTACAATTCACCGTCTCCAAAGTTACCAGGAGGATGATTCGGCCGATTTCCCCGGATTAATGCATAAAAAAGTCTCGGAGATTGTGCGCTACATTAACGACCATTATGCGCAGCACCAGTCCCTAAAGAATGTCTCCGCCAAGTTCAACATCAGCCCTTATTATCTCAGCCGGATCTTTAATAAAGCCACCGGTTTCTCCTTTATTGAGTATTTAAACAGTATCCGGGTTAAGGAAGCACAGAAACTTTTAAAGGAAACATCCTTAACGATTACGGAAATTGCGGAAAAGGTCGGCTACGAAAGCTTAACTCATTTTGGCAGGGTTTTTAAGTCCATCACCGGGCTTTCCCCGATGAAATTCCGGAAATCCTCCCAACATCCCCTCTGATCCCACCCGGAAGCGTAAGGCCAACCCGGTAAAGCTTCCGGGGAAAAGATCCCCCCGCTTACACTGATAAGCCCTGTTGCCCTGGTTTTACGACCCTTCTTTCCCCGCTCAAACCTCAACTCCATCGTCCGGCCGCGTCGGCAACGGTAGGGTAGTGTTTTTCCCAAACACCAGTAAACGATCACCGGCGAATAAGACCTCCGGACCTTTCGGGAAAACAATCACTTTCCCGGCCCGGAGAATCGAAAGAACTAACAGATCTTTTTTCCGGAGATCCAGTTCGGCTAAGGTTGCGCCGATCCACTCTGCACAAAACCCCCCGGGCGCCAGGATAATTTCATAAACGCCAAAATCCCCGGCAAGGGAATAAACACTCCGGTAACCGGCCGGATGTTCTCGCCCAGGTTTGAGAAAGAACAGATAATAAAGGACAACCCCCAAGAGGAAAAGGAGCAGGATCAGAAGGAACGCCTCGGCCCGCCGGGCAAAGATCACCACTCTGAGCAGGAGGGAAAACAAAAGTATTTTCCCCGCCCGCAGCATCAGGAAGATCCCGAACAGCAAGCGCACAAGCTCATCTCCTCCGCCGTTCAAGTCAAGGGGGTAACGGTTGAAGACGGAACGCCGGAGATAGGAAACGGCTGTCGAAAAGCCGGCCTGTTTGCAGAGGGCGTGCAGTTGGAGAGAAAAGCCGGTACTCCAGAGAAGAAAGAAGAGAAGAAAAAGGAAGAAACCACTCATCAGGTCAACCCTCCTCGGTGCCAAAACTCTTTATAAGCTATGATTTTGGCGGAGGGTTTATGTCTTCTTTATTCCCAGGAACCGAATCTCTCCTTAAGCCCGGCCTTCAACTGTTCAGCCGTAAGCGGTAAACCCGCCAAGCCTTCTTGCAGAGCCTGAAGCCCGACCGCGAACGCGACTGCCGGAACGACCCGCCGGTCCAAAGGACTGGGCACTACATAATCAACGGAGAGCTCTTCCGGTTTAATCAGACCGGCAATCGCCCGCGCCGCCGCCATCATCATCCCTTCGGAAATTTTTCGCGCCCGCACATCAAGGGCTCCCCGGAAGATGCCGGGGAAGCCGAGAAGATTGTTTATCTGGTTAGGCTGATCGGAACGGCCGGTTCCAACAATCGCCGCCCCGCTAAACTTCGCTTCCACCGGATCAATCTCCGGCTCCGGATTGGCCATCGCAAAGACAATCGCACGCGGCGCCATCGCCTTCACCATCTCCCCGGTGACAATCCGGCCGGCCGAAACGCCGATAAAGACATCAGCGTCTTGCAGTGCAACACGCAAATCTCCTTGTTCCCCTTCGGCATTGGTCAGCTCGGCCAGGGCCCGCTGGGGTGGGTTCATCCCCTCTAAACCAGGATGCAGAATACCCGCCAAATCGCAAACTCTTATCCGCCGCGCGCCCGCCTTGTAGAGGAGCTTGGTGATCGCCTGGCCAGCCGCCCCGGCGCCGTTCACTACAATCTTAACCTCTTCAAGCTTCTTCCCCACGACCCGCAATGCATTGAAGAGACCGGCCAGGACAATCACCGCGGTGCCGTGTTGGTCATCGTGGAAGACCGGAATCTCAAGCCGCGCATCCAGTTCTTCTTCAATCTTAAAACAACGGGGGGCAGAGATATCCTCCAGATTGATCCCGGCAAAACTGGGCGCAAGCCGGGCAACGGTCTCGATGATCTCCTCCTCCCGCTGGGTGTTTAAACAAAGTGGGACCGCATCGATATCGGCAAATTCCTTGAACAAAAGGGCTTTCCCCTCCATCACCGGTAACGCCGCTTCCGGTCCGATGTTTCCCAAACCAAGGACAGCCGTGCCGTCGGTGATCACAGCCACCGTATTCCCTTTATTTGTGTATTCATAGGCTAAAGCGGGATCCTTCTTGATCTCGCGGCAGGGTTCGGCAACCCCCGGCGTATAAGCCAGACTAAGATCATAGCGCTCCTCAATCTTCACTTTACTGCGCATTTCGATCTTCCCGCGCTTCGTTTTATGGAGATTTAACGCAGCTGTTCGTAAATCCATTTACTCTACTCCTTTTTCCCTCAGTTTACCCGCCGGGAGTTCCCGTTCAAAACGCTGGCGAACAGCCTCGAAGAGCATAATCCCGGCAGCAATTCCCACATTTAGCGAGTCCGCCCCGCCCGGCAGGGGAATCCTTACCCGCTTGACCACCGCTGGGGTGAGCGAACCCGCTAAGGCAAAGCCGTGCGCTTCATTGCCGAATAAGAACAGGGTAGGCCCAGTATAATCCGCCTGAAAATACAAGAGCGGACCGTCCGGATCGGCCGCCCATACCTTAATCCGCTGCTCTTCGGCCCAGGATAAGAGCGCCGGTAAAGAAACATGGTAAAGCCGCAAATTAAAAATCCCGCCTTGGGAAGCGCGGACTACTTTTCCGCTGTATGGGTCGACCGTACCGGGTGTGACAAAAAGATGCGAAAAGCCGGCAGCCCAGGCTGTCCGGAGGATTGTTCCGAGATTACCCGGATCTTGAATTTGCACCAACCCTATACCCAAAAAATCCGGTTCGACTGCAGGAAACCCGGCCGGTGCCGGCGGCCGGGCTACTACGCCCAAGAGCCCCTGCGGGTTTTCGGTCTCGGTCAGTTCGTTAAAAAGCTTGGGCGCGACGGCATAGACCGGTATACCTTGTGCTGTAATCCGCTCCCAGATCGTGCCCTGCCGCTGAACATCCCCTTTGGTCAGCACCGCTTTCACTTCATAACTCGACTTTAACGCTTCTTCCAGCAAGTGGGGCCCTTCTGCCAAAAATTGCTGGTGCTTCTCCCGGCCTTTCCGGGTCTGCAGCGCGATCACGGTTTTAATCAAAGGATTATCTCTACTGGTTAGGAAGGCCAAACGTTTGCCCCCTTATTTACTTGCTAAAAAACGGCCTTCCGGCCGTTTTATTTCTGCTCTTTCGCGAGAGTTACCAATTGTTCGAAAGCGGGTCCGTCATTGACTGCCAAATCGGCTAAGACCTTACGGTTGATCTGGACACCGGCTTTTTTCAACCCGCTGATAAACCGGCTGTAAGATAAACCGTTCATCCGGGCGGCGGCATTGATCCGCGCGATCCAAAGCTTCCGGAAATCCCGTTTTTTATTCCGCCGGTCCCGGTAAGCGTAGGTTAATGATTTTAAGACCTGTTGGTTAGCCACTCGAAAGAGACGGCCCTTCGCGCCGCGGTAACCTTTCGCCAGTTTTAATATCTTTTTGTGACGCCGGCGTGTCACATAACCACCTTTAACGCGTGCCAAAGTTATTCCTCCTATTCATCACCATGATTGTGGTCGTCTTCTTTATACACCTAACATCCTCTTGACCCGTTTTTGGTCTGCTGCACTCACTAAATCGGCTTTCCGCAGTTTTCTTTTGCGGTCAGGCGCCTTTTTCTCCAAAATATGGCTGTGAAATGCTTTGTTCTTTTTAATCTTCCCGCTCCCGGTGAGGGCAAATCTTTTTGCCGCCCCGCGGTGCGTTTTCATTTTTGGCATAACTTTCTCCCCTTACTCAGTAATATTCAGTTTCTTGTATTATTCCTGTTTCGTGGAAAGAACCATTATCATATTACGACCTTCGACCTTCGGCGCTCTTTCCAGGGTAGCCTTTTCCTTAACGGCTTCGTAAAGCTGCATTAGAAGGCTTTTGCCTAACTCGGCATGAACAATCTCCCGTCCTCGAAACCGCACGGTAACTTTCACTTTGTCGCCGCCTTCTAAAAATTTCAGGGCTTGGCGCACTTTAACTTGGAAATCGTGCGTTTCGATCTTCGGTGTTAACCTGATCTCTTTCACGTTAACCACTTTCTGACGTTTGCGCGCTTCACGCTCCCGTCTGCTCTGCTCATACCGGTACTTGCCATAATCCATGATCTTGCAGACCGGTGGTTTGGCCGTCGGCGCAACCTCCACCAAATCCAGATCCTTCTCCCGGGCAATCCGGAGTGCTTCCTTCAGGGGTAAGATCCCCAACTGTTCACCGTCAGCACTGACTACCCTTACCTCTCTCGCCCGGATATCTTCGTTTACACGCAGCTCAATATTTATCAGCCGCCACCTCCTGCTTAAAAATGAATAAAAATAAAACGAGCAAAAACCTCTGCTCGCTCCGGAAAATCCCACAATATTCTTCGCGCTTGACTGTGAACCCAAGCTGGTGAAGACCGCTGGGTGAGAAGCAGAGGCTTCTACTTAAAAAGATCAACTTTTCATCAAGAGTATACCATTATTATCTTTCTTGGTCAAGTAAATCTCAATTTTTTCCCCATTTTTCCCGGCAATAAGCAAGCGCCGCCTGAAAATCCGCCGGGAGCGGCGCGGTAAACTCCATCACCTGGCCGGTCCGGGGATGAAGCAGACGTAAGGCCGCGGCATGGAGCGCCTGCCCGTCAATGGCAAAGGGTTCCGTCCCCCGTCCATACACTTGATCCCCGGCGACCGGATGCCCGATGTACTGGAGATGGACACGGATCTGATGGGTGCGGCCGGTATCCAGTTTCAACTGGAGGAAAGTGTAAGGCCCCAGTTCCTCGAGGACCCGGTAATGCGTGGTCGCCGGGCGTCCGTCGGCCCGGACCGCCATCTTTTTGCGGTGGACGGGATGGCGCCCGATCGGTGCGCTAACCGTCCCCTCCGGCGCCGGCAGGCGCCCATGCGCCAAGGCAAGGTAGATCCGGGCCATTGTCCGCTGCTTTAACTGTCGCGCCAAGGTCAGATGCGCCTGGTCGTTTTTTGCCACCACCAAAACCCCGGACGTATCCTTGTCCAGGCGGTGGACAATCCCCGGCCGGATTACGCCGCCGATCCCCGAGAGATCCGTACAGTGGTTCAAGAGGGCGTTCACTAAAGTCCCCTGTTGGTTCCCGGGCGCCGGATGAACAACCAGGCCGCGGGGTTTGTTCACGACGACCAGATCCTGGTCTTCATAGAGGATGTCCAGTGGGATATCCTCCGCTTCGACCGTTGGCGGCTTTGGTTCTTCGAAATCAAGCGTGATCAGGTCGCCCGTTTGCAGAAGGTAACTGGCCTTTACCGTCTGGCCATTCACCGCAACCTTCCCTTTCTTCAGAAGTTTCTGGGCATAAGTCCGGGATGGTAACCCGGGCATCCGCGCGAGAAAAAGGTCAATCCTGACGCCTTCATCTTCCGGTCTAACGCTGTATTGTCGAAGCGGCATGCTGCTCCTTCCTTGCTTCCTTTTTCAACCGGTAACAGATATAGACAAAGACCACGACGGCGATGGGGAAGGCAAAAGCTTGGGTGATCCGTAACCACCCAAACGCCAACATCTGACTATCCCGGAAAATCTCCACAACAATCCGGAGTAGACAATAAAGTCCGACATACAGCCAGAAGATGAACCCTGGGAAATGCCCGCTTCCACGTTTTTCTTGCCGCCGGCTGACCAAAAACAGTACCGCAAAGAGGAAGAGATTCCCGATGATCTCATAGATCTGGGTCGGATGGCGCGGCAGTTGATCGGAGACGGCACACGGCAATGCCCATGGCAGATCCGACACCACCCCATAACAGCATCCGCCCAGAAAACAACCAATCCGGCCCAGGATATGCCCAAGCGGGATATAAACTGCCACTAGATCCGCCAACCGCCAGGTGTCGAGCTTAGCCCGCTTTGTATAGTAGACACCCAGCAGAACCCCGCCGATCACCGCCCCGAAAAAGGAGCCGGAATAACCGGAAAAAAAGGCGAGCGGATCCTGCCGGAAAGATTCAAATTCGTAGAGGACACTAACAATTTTGGCAAAGATGAAGCCGCCGACGATTACATAGAGCGCCAAATCAAGGATCTGATCAAAGGTCGCGACCTTTCTTTTCTCTGCGCTTTTACCGACCCAGATGATCCCAAAAAGCAAAGCCAGGGCAACCATCAGACCCCAGGAGTAAATATTTAATCTGCCGATCGAGAACAGGACCGGATACATCCAATCAACCCCCTTGCTCTATTGCTTTCTCTTCATCACCGGTCGTTTGTTCCTGCTTGCGCAAATACCACAAGATCAGCAGTACACCGCAGGAAATGGCCAGATCGGCGATGTTGAAGATCGGAAAATTTTTCATCGGCCAAAAGCGCAGATCGATAAAATCGATCACGCTGCCGAAACGCAACCGGTCGATCAGATTCCCGGTGGCTCCTCCCAATCCCAGGGCTAAACCCCAGCGCAGAAAGGATGGCTGGCGGGGGATCCGGTTCCGGAAAAGAAAGACCAAAAAGAACAGGAGAAATGTCAGGACAACCAACAAGACTGTTTTGTACGGCAAAATCCCAAAAGCCGCGCCCGGGTTATTGATGTAAGTCAGGGATAAAACTCCGGGCAGAACCGTTATTCCTCCGTTTAAAGGCAGGAAACGTTGGACAAAGTACTTTGTACTCTGGTCGAGGAGAATGACAAGCAGGAAAAGCAGATGAAAACCAAGCAAGACAAAACCTCCATGTTCGAAGCTGATCATATTATTATTGAGAACCAAAGCTTTGTCAAGGATCTCTTGGGACCCAAGCTCCTTCCACTTTAAAACAGGGTAAGTTGATTGGTCGCCGGTAATCCTTTCAGGCAGCCCTGTTCCGTTAAAACCTCGATTACATTGGAAGAAAGCCGGGCGCGGTTCTTCAGATCCTCTACCGAGACAAACTCGCCTTCGGCGCGGGCTTTAACGACCGCCCGGGCTGCAGTCTCCCCTAACCCGGGAATCGCCACCAGCGGCATCAACAAGCCGTTCGGAGTGATTAGGAACTTGGTCGCATCGGAGCGGTATAGATCAACCGGGAGGAATCTGATCTTGCGCAGCATTGCCTCATGCGCCACCTCCAGAATGGTATAGAGGTTCTTCTCTTTCGCCGTCAGCCCGTTCCCTTTCGCCTCAAGCTCTTTGAGATACTTCCTGACGTAATCTACCCCCTGTAAGACCAGTTCGGCATTGAATTCATCGGCCCGGATCGAAAAATAAGCAGCGTAAAAGGCTTCCGGGTAATACACCTTATAGTAAGCGATCCGGAACCCCATCATCACATAGGCGGCGGCATGAGCTTTGGGGAAAAGATATTTGATTTTTAAACAGGAATCAATATACCATTCGGGAACCTGATGCTCCCTTAAGAGCTGAATATCGGCCTCGTCCAGATTACGGCCTTTCCGGACTTTCTCCATGATCGTAAAGGCTTGTTTGGGGGGGACGCCACGGTAAATAAGATCCGTCATGATCTTGTCCCGGGTTGAAATGACATCCGACAAGGTCGCCTGCTCGGCTTTGATCAATTCCTGCGCGTTGCCCAACCACACATTCGTCCCGTGCGAGAGGCCGGAGATACAGATCAGTTCGGAGAAGGATTTCGGTCTCGTCTCTTCCAGCATCTGCCGGGCAAAACCGGTTCCGAATTCCGGGATCCCCAAGGTCCCCAGGTCAAAACCGAGTTCTTCGGGGGTAATACCCAGGGGTTCCACCGAGGAGAAGAGCTTCATTGTCCGGGGTTCATCAAACGGGATCGTTAAGGGATCAACCCCGGTCAAATCGTACAGCATCCGGATGACCGTCGGGTCATCATGCCCCAGGATATCCAGCTTCACCAGGCGCCCCTCCAAAGCGGCATGGTAATCGAAATGGGTCGTCACCCACTCCGCGTTCTGGTCGTTTGCCGGATACTGAATAGGGGTAAACTTATAGATCTCCTGGTCTTGAGGGAGAACGATCATCCCACCGGGGTGTTGCCCGGTCGAACGGCGGACCCCCGTACACCCCTGGACCAAGCGGTTAATCTCCGCCTGCCGGAGGGTAATTCCTTTTTCCTCCATATAACCCCGGACAAAACCATAAGCGGTCTTCTCCGCCAGCCCGGTGATGGTGCCGGCGCGGAAGACAAAGCCTTTTCCCAATAACTCTTCCGTATACCGGTGGACGACCGGCTGGTAGTCACCGGAAAAATTAAGGTCAATATCCGGTTCTTTGTCCCCTTCAAATCCCATAAAGGTGGCGAACGGGATATCCTGACCATCCTTCACCAGCGGCTGCCCACACTGCGGGCAATCTTTCGCCGGCAGGTCGAAGCCGGAACCGACAGCCCCCGTCTCCATAAACTCGCTGTAAAAACAATGTGGGCAGCGGTAATGTGCGGGTAGGGGATTCACTTCCGTAATTCCACACATCGTCGCCACCAGGGAGGAACCGACCGAACCCCGCGAACCAACCAGATAGCCATCATCGAGGGACTTTCTCACCAGTTTTTGCGCAATTAAATATAAGACCGCATAACCATGGCCGATAATACTCTTCAGTTCGAGTTCCAAACGCTCCGCCACGATTTTGGGGAGCGGCTTACCGTATAATTCTTCCGCCCGCCGGTAAGCGGTTGTCCGGATCTCCTCCTCCGCCCCCGGGAGCTTCGGCGGGTAAAACTGGTCCGGAACCGGCTTGACGTCGCCAATCTCGGCGACGATCCGCCTTGGATTGGCCACCACGACCTGGTAGGCCAATTCTTCGCCCAGGTAAGAGAATTCGGCCAGCATCTCGGTGGTCGTCCGCAGGTATAACGGGGGTTGTTCTTCAGCATCGCTATATCCCTGCCCGGCCATCAAAATCCGGCGGAACACCTCATCCTCCGGCCGGAGAAAATGGACATCACCGGTGGCGACCACCGGTTTGCCCAGTTTTTCGCCGAGACGGCAGATCTGGCGGTTCAACTCGATTAACTCCTCTTTCGTCAACCGCCCTTCCCGGACGAGAAACTCATTGTTGGTCAGGGGTTGAATCTCAAGAAAATCGTAGAACGCGGCAATCCTTTCAACCTGCTGTTCTTCGGCACCGTTCAGCAGGGCGGAAAAGAGTTCGCCGGCCTCACAGGCAGTCCCCAGCAGGAGCCCCTCGCGGTACTCGGCCAACAAGGAGCGGGGGATCCGGGGATGACGGTGGTAGTATTTTAAATGCGACTCCGAGACGAGTTTATATAAGTTTGCCAAACCGGTTTGGTCCTTCACCAACAGTAGGATATGGTAGGAATGCAAGCTCTCCGGATGGGCTGCCGTGCTCAACGCATTAAGCTCCGTCCACTTTGTACAGTTCTTTTCCCGGCAGCGTTCCAGCCCTTTCTCCAAAATCTTCCAGGCGGTCAACGCATCATCACCCGCCCGGTGGTGCTGTTCCTGAATGATCCCCAGCCCTTTCGCGACCGCATCCAGGCGGTGGCTTTTCCACTCCGGCCGCAAAACCCGGCTTAACGCCAGCGTATCGACGGCCGGCGGTGCAAACTCTTCATCCAAATATACTTTAAACTTTTCCCGCAAAAAGCCGAGATCGAAACGGGCATTGTGCGCGGCCAGGATGGCGCCGGCGGCAAATTCTTTAAACCGGCCGAGGACCTCAGCCGGGAAAGGGGCATCCTTTACCATCTCCTCCGTAATGCCGGTTAACTGGGTAATTTTATATGGAATCGGTTGCGAAGGCCGGACCAACTCGTTAAAGACGGCCGTTACTTTCCCCTTCTCCACTTTAACGGCGCCGATCTCCAACAACTCCGCCCGCTGCGGATTCAGACCGGTGGTTTCGATATCAACCACCACTAACGGGAGGTCAAAAAAAGCACAATCGGGGGGTGCGGTTACGACCGGTTCCTGGTCATCGACCAAATACCCTTCCATCCCGTAGAGGATCTTCACGCCATATTTCTTTCCCAACCGGGCGGCCTCCGGAAAAGCCTGGACCACCCCATGGTCGGTGATCGCGATCGCCTCATGTCCCCAGTTCGCAACTGTTTGAATCGCTTTTTCCAAGTCAAGCAAACCGTCCATCGCCGACATTTTGGTATGCAAATGTAATTCGATCCGTTTCGTTTCCGCTTCGTCCTTCAATTCCGGCGCGGCGGCAATCTGAATACTGTCCGCCATGATAATCTGTTCTTTGGCATAATCATCATATTGCAACTTCCCCTTGATCTTAAGCCACATTCCCGTTTGGACGGTCGCCGACGGATCATATTTCTTCGAGGCAAAGGCTTTGACCGATATGGAATCGGTATAGTCGGTCAGATCAAAGAGCAATAAATTACGGCCGGATTTCAAGCTCCGGACCTCAGTCGTAAGCACCTCGCCCTCGATTACCACCTCTTCAACTTCCGCCGTGATTTCTTTTATCGCGCAGGCAGCTTCGCGGATCTTGGCGCCGAGGAGGACCTGCCCGTGAGCCGGCGCGGGTTTGGGCGTCGCCGCCGGTTGCCCCGGCGGTTCAAGCAAGGGATATTCCTCCGGAGACTCCGGAAGCGGCCGTTCCTCCTCTACCACTTCATAGCGGATTTTAATTTTTTTCCCGGCCCGCTCCTGTAAACAGTTTAATAACTGCCTCTCCCGCGGCCTGATATAATCCAAGGCCAAAGCCGAGTTGACTCTGACGACGAGCGCCCCCTCTCCCTCCCAAGCCAGCGGGGTTGAGGTTAGCCAGGCATAAACCCCGGCAAATTGTTTTTTAATCGCCTCCGTCAGTGCATCAAGGTCAGAGAAGTGTTGTTCACGGTCTGCGGATAAGCCGTCAACCTTCTCCGCCCGCAGTTTGATTTGGCACTTCGCTTGTAACTGAGCGGAGAACTGCTCTTCAATCTTCGCGCGGAGTTGTTCATCAAGCGCAACGGGCGCTTTCAGATATACGGTTACATCCTTTGTTGCGCTGTTGATCACGACCTTTTCGATCTCAATCTTCCCCAGGATACTTTGATCCGGAAACAAAAGGGAGATCGTTTCCATCCCCCTTAACTCAGACAAGTATTTAGACTTAGGTTGTAGTATGTACTGCTTGACCATGATGACCTCCAGCTTTTGGTGGATCGACCGGTACAAAGGCCGGCTTGATCTGGTAAGCCGGCTTGAGATCTATTTCCCTACCCGAACTGGGTGAGCAGGTCTTTAACGGACCTTCCAGTCAGAAAGACCCGCCAATCTTTAAGGGGTTTTGGTGGCGACCAGCACTTTGATAATCTGCCAATACATACGCATTCGCGCTCTAAACCCCTGGTAAAATCCGAGTTTTTCTTCTTTCATCACCTGCGTCAGTTTCGGCAACGGTACCCAGACCACCTTGCAGTGGTGTGTACGGGCGTAGCGGGTTAAGACCACCTCAATCCCGTATTTCGTTTGGTCGAGATCCGGTAGCGCCACCACCAGCTCCCGCCGGACTGCCCGTTGGCCGTTTAAAACCGGGGCAACCTGTTGCGAGATGTCTGTGCTGATTCTTCCCTCGGTAAACACCCCGACCGTCATCATTGCCTCCCCTTTGATGACCGGCGAAAGGAGAGCCCTAATATGATCCGTGGTCAGCCCGACGAGGTCGGCATCGAGTAGAAGAATGATCTCCGCCTGAGTGGCTGCGACTCCGGCCTTGACGGCCGCCCCTTTCCCTTGGTTATAAGGTAAAGTAATCAAGTCGACCCCCATCTCCCCGGCGATTTCGGCAGTCCGGTCCGTCGAGCCATCGTTGACGACAATCACTTGTGATATTTCGTCACATTGCATCACCGGTTCCAGAACGCCACGAAGAGTTTTCTCTTCGTTGTAGGCCGGGATTACGGCAGTAATCTTCATCATCAACCACCTTACTCTTCCGTAATGTGCATTCTTTTTCGCACTGAACTCGCAGGTGTCTTTTCCATGCTCTTTAAAAAACTCGCCCCATCCTGTTGCAATCGATCGCTTGCACCAACCGCCCTTGGAGCTGGTTATTTCTTACCTTTTACACTCCAACTGCTTAGTCATTTACCACGGGTGTATTCTTCGCTAAATATGCCAGGACTTGTGAGGTAACGTCCGCTAGCGGCCACCGGAATTCCTCACCGGTCAACCGGACTTTAACTTCAACTTCACCCTGGGCCAGGCCTTTGGGACCGACGGTGATCCGGAGGGGGATTCCGATCAGATCGGCATCTTTAAATTTCACGCCGGCCCGCTCCTCCCGGTCGTCCAAGAGGACCTCGACCCCGGCGGCGCGGAGCTGTCTGTAAATCTCCTCCGCCGTTGCCAGTTGTTCGCTGGTTATCGGCAGGATCAGGACCTGGAAAGGCGCAATCGGCACCGGCCATTTGATTCCATCCTGATCGTTATTTTGTTCAATCGCCGCGGCAACAATCCGGCTAATCCCAATCCCGTAGCAGCCCATGATGAACGGTTTTTCCTCCCCGTTTTCGTCACGGAAATAAGCCCGGAGGGCACTGCTGTACTTGGTTCCCAGCTTGAAAATATGGCCGACTTCCACTCCCCGGGTTTCCAGGAGGGGTTGTTGGCAGTGCGGACAAGGATCACCGGCTTTTGCCAACCGGAGATCGGCAAAGGTATCCACCGTAAAATCGCGTTCCAAATTAACATTCCGGAGGTGATAATCGCGGCGGTTCGCGCCGCAAACCGCATTAACCATTGTTTTAATGCGGTGGTCGGCAATTATTTTCACCTTTTTGGTGCGGAGGCCGACCGGTCCAACATAACCGACCGGGAGATCCAACTGCGCGGCGACCTCCTCGGGCGGAGCCAACCGGTAGGGTTGATTAAAGAGATTCCCCAGTTTGATATCGTTAAGCTCATCATCGCCGCGGACAAGAACGGCAACCAGTTCTTCGCCTACTTGGTAGAAGAGCGTCTTAATCAACTGTGAAGCCTCAACACCCAGGTAGGCGGTGACTTCCGGCACCGTTGCCTGTCCCGGGGTATGCACTTCTTCGCAGGGCAAGAATGCTTCTTCGCCTTTGGCCGGGAGCGCCGCCGATGCTTTCTCGTTATTGGCGGCATAGTCGCATTGCTCACAGTAAAGGATAACGGATTCACCGGAGGGGGCCAGCACCATAAACTCGTGACTGACATCCCCGCCAATCGCCCCCGAATCAGCCTCCACCGCCCGGAACTTCAAGCCAAGACGCGTAAAGATCCGTGAATACGCTTCATACATCGCTTCATAACTCCGGTTCAAACCTTCTTCGTCCCGGTCGAACGAGTAAAGGTCTTTCATGATAAACTCCCGGGCCCGCATCACCCCATAACGGGGCCGGATCTCGTCCCGGTATTTGTTCTGAATCTGGTAAAGCCGGAGGGGAAGTTCCCGGTAGGAACGGACTTCATTCTTGACCAGGGTAGTAATCATCTCTTCATGGGTGGGCCCCAAACAGAAATCACGTTGATGCCGGTCTTGTAAACGGAACATCTCTTCACCGTAGACGTCCCAGCGCCCGGTCTGATGCCAGATCTCAGCCGGTTGCACGATCGGAAGCAACACCTGCTGACCACCGGCCCGGTCCATCTCTTCCTCCACGACTCTCCTGATTTTTTGCAACACCCGGTAAGCCAAAGGGAGAAAACTATACATTCCGGCGGCCGCTTTCCGGATCATCCCGGCGCGCAGCATCAGCTTATGGCTGTCGATCTCCGCCTCGGCCGGGATCTCCCTTAAGGTTGGAATATAATACTGTGAGTACCTCATAGTAAAACCTCCGTTCCATACTTTTCCTTTATCAATTTAACCAATTCTTCTTTAAAGGCCGGCAAAAGATGAGCCTCCGTTTCCTTGCGGATGACTTTGCCCTCCCGGAAGATAATCCCTTCTCCCTTTCCCCCGGCCAGTCCCAGATCAGCCCGGGAAGCCTCCCCCGGGCCATTCACTACACACCCCATCACTGCGAGATGCAAAGGATAAGGGAGTCTCCCGGCTAGTTCCTCCACCGCCGCAGCGAGCTTCTCCAGCCCGATCTGGCAGCGGCCACAGGTCGGACAAGAGATCAGCACCGGTCCCCGTTCCCGTAAGTGCAGGGCTTTCAGGATCTCATACGCCGCCATTACCTCGTCGCGCGGGTCACCGGTGAGCGAGACCCGTATGGTATCACCAATCCCCTGTGCAAGGAGGACACCTAAGCCGACTGCCGAACGGATCGTACCGCGCCACTTGGTTCCGGCTTCGGTAATCCCCAGGTGGAGGGGGAAATCCCAGCGGGCGGAAAACGCGGTACAAACCTGCACAGTCTCAAGGACATCGGAGGATTTAAGCGAGACGACAATCTGGCCAAATCCCTCTTCCGTCAAAAACTTCAGCTGGTCTTCAGCGCTTAACAACATCGCCTTGACCACATCGCCGTGGGTCTTCTCGAGATAACTGCGGTGCACCGAGCCGGCATTCACTCCCACGCGGAGCGCGACTTGGTTCTCCTGCGCGGCCTGGACAATCATTCTTACCCGGTCAAGACCGCCGATATTACCAGGATTAATTCGCAGTTTCGCCACCCCGGCTTCGATCGCCGCCAACGCCAGGCGGTAGTCAAAATGAATATCGGCCGCCACCGGGAGGGGCGAACGCTTCACAATCTCCCCCAATGCAGCTGCGGCGGCCTGGTCGGGTACGGCAACCCGGACCAACTCGCAACCAACCGCGGCCAGTTCGTGAATCTGGTTTAAAGTGGCGTCAATATCCTTTGTATCAGTATTGGTCATTGATTGAACCACAACCGGGTGGCCGCCGCCGATCAGCAGCCGGCCAACTTTCACCGCCCGGGTGTTTCTTCGCTTCAGCATTTTCCATCCTCTTTTATGGTTCTCTTCTCCCTCACCTGCGAAAGCGCGGTAAGGAAGGGAGAGACTTATAGTTGTACACCGGATAACATTTGAAACTCTAAACCGGCACGGCTTGTCCGCTTTAAACCCTTTTCTGGGCGCAAGCCGCACAGAAACCTTTATATTTACGGACTTGTCCCGGGGCCTCCTTCCCGCATTTGCGGCAGAAATCGCCGATCGTCTGCGCACAGTTACGGCATAAACCGGCGGTTTCTACATATTGCGGGTCCGGTTTCCCGCAAGCCGGGCAAAGACACTTCCGGCAATAACCTCCTCCGGCCCTCACCTCTTGCGGCGCCCACTGCCCACAACCAAGACAGACCCAGTTTTTATCCTTCTTCCTTTTCAGTTCTTCGACGCAGAATTCACAAAGATTATAGGCTTTTAAGATTCTGCTTTGTTGCACCGTATTCCCGCAACGTGCACAATAGCGTTTTGCCCGTCTCCCTCGCCCCTTCCCTTCCTTGTTCGGGTCGAGCCATGGATTCTTTGTTTTCCCAGGCATCGTTCTTCCTCCGTTAACTGGACCGGACCGCCAATGGCTCCGTGACGGATCGCCCAATCCCTTCTCTTCTTTCGTCCCCCTTTTTCCTGGTTGCCACGCAAACTAAAAGCCGAAACTAACTTTTCGGCAGGAGGCGCCGGAGGACGCTGGTTAGATCGCCGCCGATCACCGCCAGGTAAAAAGCAGCAATCAGTAATAAACCGATTAGCTGTGCGTTCGCTTTTTGTTCCGGTGTAAACTCCTTCTTTCGGAAGTGTTCTAAGAGGTAAAGGACAATCCACCCGCCATCCAGGAGCGGCAGTGGGATCGGCAGTAAATTAAAGACCCCCAGGAACAGGTTGAAGCTGGCAAACATCGTAAAGAACAAGTACCAACCGGATTTTAAAGCCTGATCAACCACCCCGACCATCCCGATCGGCCCGAGAAACTGCGCCCGCTCCTGCCCGAGGAGAATTTTAACGATCGTAACCGGAAAAGCAAACAACTGGTAAGCGGTAACCCTCACCCCATAACGGATTGCCTCCCAAAGCGGGAGCCTTTTCACGGTATAGGCCGGCAGGATCCCGATTCTCCCGGCTTTCAAAGCCGGATCATAAAAAGGGGTGATCTCCCGCGTAAAGGTCTCTTCTCCCCGTCGGAACTTGATTTTCAGTTTTTGCTCGGGCGAATGGTGAATAAGCCGGGCAACCTCTTCCCAACGGGTGATCTTCTGGCCGTCCAGCTCAATGATCTCATCGCCGGCCGACAGTCCCGCCTCCCAGGCCGGTGATTTCGGCTCCACAAAGCCGACCAGCGCCCGCTCGCTTTGGAGTTGATCCGGGAGTCCCAAGACCGCCGCGATGAAAATAAAGGTCAACATGGCCAAAACCAGATTGTTCAATGACCCGGCGGCTAAAACCATGACCTTTTTCCCGACGGGCAGGTCGCGAAAAAGGCGCTCCCCCGGTTTTGGTTCAGCCTTCCCTTCCAGCGCGATCTCCATCCCGGCCACTTTCGCAAATCCCCCAAAGGGGATGGCACGGAGCGAATACAAAACCCCCCGCCGCTCGGTCTGCCAAATGACCGGACCAAGGCCTACCGCAAACTCATAAACCGTCACCCCGAAGAAGCGGGCAAAAAAGAAGTGTCCAAACTCGTGTACAACAACCAAGACACCAAACAGGATGATAAAGACCGGGATCGTCGACCACGACAAAAGAAACCCCTCCTTCGCCCATTGCCGTCCCGCGGTTTACCCTCTCTCGATCAGTTCCCGGGTGAAGTAGCGCGCCCAGCGGTCGGCTTCTAGTATTGTCTCCACATCCGGCTGCCGGCACACCATCTGTATATGTTTATTCATCACTTCCGCAATGAGACGCGGGATCTTTAAAAAGCCGGTTCTCCCTTCTAAAAAGGAATAAACAGCTTCTTCGTTTGCAGCATTCATGACGGCCGGCATCGTCCCCCCGGTCTTTCCGGCTTCATAGGCCAACTCCAAACAGGGGAAACGCTTAAAATCAGGCGGATAAAATTCCAACTTGGCCAGGTGGTAGAGGTCCAAGCGGGAGAAAGGTTGCGGTTGCCGCTTGGGATATGTCAAGGCCAACTGGATCGGCAAGCGCATGTCAGCCGGCCCCAACTGGGCCAGGAAAGAACCGTCCACCATTTCAATTAAAGAATGGACAATACTTTGGGGGTGAATCACAACTCTAATCCGTTCATAGTCAAGGCCGAACAACCAATGGGCTTCGATCACCTCAAGCCCTTTGTTCATCATCGTTGCCGAATCAATCGTGATCTTCCCCCCCATCTGCCAGGTGGGGTGCTGAAGCGCCGCTTCCGGGGTGATCCTTTCCATCTCCGGAAGTGACAGTTGGCGAAAAGGGCCGCCGGAGGCGGTCAAATGAATCCGCTGCAAGTTCTCTGGTGCTTGTCCCTGTAAGCATTGGAAGATCGCGCTGTGTTCGCTGTCGACCGGCAGGAGGGTAGCGCCACTTGCCGCAAGCGCCGGGATGATCACAGCGCCGGCCGCTACTAAACTCTCTTTGTTCGCTAAAGCCACCCGCTTCCCGGCTTTCACCGCCGCCAGGGTCGGCTGGATCCCGGCGGCCCCGACCAGGGCGGAGACAACCAGATCAACTTGGGGATCGGTCACCAAGGCAAGCAACCCTTCCGGTCCGGCTAAGAGCTCCCCCTCCCAGCCGGAAACGGCGGCCGCAACTTGCTGATAGTGAGCGGGGTCAGTCACGACGGCTTTTGCCGGACGCCACCGTTTGATCTGTTCTGCCAGGAGCCCACTTTGACGATGGGCGGACAATCCATAAATCCGGTAGTCCGGGCCGAGTGCTTCCACCACTTCAATGGTCTGGCGTCCAATCGAACCGGTTGCCCCGATAATTGCGACATTGGTGGTCATGATTAATCACCTTCATCTGTTGTGTACCTTTCATGTGCAAAAGCAGTTATCTCCTTGTAGCAAGCGCGGACCATCATAAGCAGAACCGGGCCGGCGAGAAAACCGAAGCCGCCCATCGTTTTAACCCCTAAATAGAGGACGAGCAACACCAGTAATGGATGGACGCCCATTTTCCCCCCAACCAGTCTGATTTCTAGAAATTGCCTTACCCCTAATGTCACGAACAAAATGAAGGCGAGAACCAGGACGGTTTTCAGATCTCCGGTCGCCAGTTCCCAGCCGATCCACGGCAAATAAAGCAAAGCTGGTCCGAACACCGGCACTAGATCGAGCAGGCCCAGGAATAAACCAAACAACCAAGGCCGGGGCAGACCAAAGAGCCACCAGAGTAGCATCGAGAGGAGAGCGGTGACCGTCCCCAGCCGGAGTTGAAGATTGAAATAACCGGAAACGGAGCGGAGAATCTCCCGACCGATCTGGAGGACCGGTTTTTTCCAGGCCGCCGGGAGAAGCGCAATAAATAATTGCTCGATTTTTTCCTGGTCCCGGCAGAAAAAGTAAGCCGCAAATCCACTCAGAAAAAGTTGGGAAAGAAAAGCCGGAAACCGTTTGCCCAGATTTAAACAGCGCTGCAGGAGACGGCTGACGGTGGCGTAATAATGCTCCGGCTTCAAGTAGTTAAAATCCCAAAATCCTCCCGGAAGCCGGAGCCAAGCCGCTATTCTGTCGTTTAACCGCTCGATCCGGGCACTCCAGATCCTTACTTGCTCCGGTAAGAGAGATAATAAAAAACGGGCCTCGTGATAGAAGCGGGCTACACAAAAGGTCAGCAGAAAACCCACGAACACTACGGTGATCACCAGCACCACTAGCACCGCCACCTGGCGGTTAAAACCCAGACGATGCTGGACAAATCCAACCGGCCGTTTAATCAGGTAGGCAATCGCGGAACCGAAAAGAAACGGCGCCAGGAAGGGGAATAAGTATTTAATAAGAAACAAGAAAACCAAGGCCGGTAGGAACAACATTAAAACCAGACGGAGCCGTTCCCGAGTCTGCACAGGCACCACCCTGTTAAGCTTACGCGCCGTCCGGAGTGATCATTCCCCCGATTTTAAATGATTAATAAAGCTAAGTAATAAACAATGGGTAAAGCAAACAAGGCGCTGTCAAACCGGTCAAGGACCCCGCCGTGCCCCGGTAAAAAGGACCCGGAATCCTTCACTCCGGCGATTCTTTTCAACAAGGATTCAAAGAGATCGCCCAGTTCTCCGCCGATACTGGCCAGGAGACTGGTTCCAACCGTCCAAAAGAGGGGAAGCTGGAAGAAGAGCGCGCAGAAGACGCCGGCCAACACTCCGGTGCAGATGCCTGCCAACGCGCCTTCGACCGATTTGCGCGGACTGAGTTGGGGCGCCAAGGGGGTTTTTCCCCAGGCGGTACCGATAAAATAAGCCCCGGTATCGGAACCCCAGATCACCAAAAAGGCCAAGAATAGCAGTTTCCAACCGTAAGCTTCCGGAAGCGTACGGAGCCAAAGTGTATAGCTAAAGAGCATCCCCGGGTAGACCAGGCCAAAAAGATGAGCCAGGATCGAGAGTAATCCTTCCCGGGATATTCCCGCTTTCAAGTTTAACAAAAAGGAGAAGAGCAAAATGAGGACAAAAAACAAACCCTCGATCCCACAATGCAGGGACGCCCGCCCGTTCAGTGCGAGGGCTTGCGCCAGGATGTAAAGTAGATTAACCGCCAACAGAAGCGGAAGCGACAACTTAATCCCGGCCGCGGCCGCGATCCTCGACAGTTCCCAGGTCCCCAAGGCCACCAACAAGCCCACGGCAATGGCCAGGAGCGCACCCCCCTTTAGAATGAGAAAAAGGAAGATGACACTGCCGATCGTCCCTGATATTATACGGGTTTTCATGTTCCCCCTCCTTCTTCCAGTCCGCCGAAGCGACGGGAGCGTCTTTTATATTCCCTGAGGAGTTGGTGAAATTCGGCACGGTCAAAATCGGGCCAGAGGGTCTTGGTAAAAAAGAGTTCGGCGTAAGCGCCCTGCCATAACAGGAAATTACTAATCCGCTGTTCCCCGCTGGTCCGGATGATCATGTCCGGATCGGGTTGTCCGGCAGTAAAAAGATATTCCCCAAACAACTCGGGGGTTACCGCTTCCGGTCTTAAACCGTGTCCGGCAGCCTCCTGTAAAAGCTTCCGGACCGCATTGACAATCTCCATCCGGCCGCCGTAATTGATCGCCAGGTTTAAGGTTATCCGGTCGTTCCCCTTCGTTTTCGCTGCGCATTCTTTCATTAACTCCAGTAACTTAGGGTCAAGCCGGTCCGGGAAACCGATAAACTGTATTTTTACCCCTTTGCTGTACGGTTGTTCAATTTCGCTCTTCAAGGTCTGGTAAAAGAGGTCCATGAGGAAATTGACTTCTTCCGCCGGTCGTTGCCAGTTCTCCGTGGAAAAAGCATAGAGGGTTAAGTATTTAATCCCTAAGTGGGCACACTCCTCGGTGATCTGCCTGACCCGCTTTAAACCGGCTTGATGGCCGGCAGTACGGGGCAGGCCTTTCTTCTGCGCCCAGCGCCCGTTTCCATCCATAATGATGGCAACATGTTGCGGCAGCCCGGGATCGCCCGGTTTCAAAAAGCCTGCGGCCGTCGGTTTCTTCTTCCAGAGGCCCGCTGATAAACGGGAGAATAAGTTCAATAATTAGACCTCCATAATTTCCTGCTCTTTGCTGGCCATCAATTTGTCGATTTCGGCAATGTACTTGTCGGTGAGCTTTTGGATCTCATCCATCCCTTTCTTCTGCTCGTCCTCGGTAATCTCGCCGTCTTTCTCCATTTTTTTCAGTTTTTCATTGGCATCACGCCGGACGCCACGGATGGCCACCCGTTTTTCTTCCGCATCTTTCTTTAAGATCTTCACAAACTCGCGGCGGCGTTCCTCGGTTAACTGCGGAATGGCCAGGCGGATCACATTACCGTCGTTGACCGGGTTAAACCCAAGGTCAGCCTTTAAGATCGCTTTTTCGACCTGTCCCAGAATCGTTTTATCCCAAGGTTGCACCAGAATCATCCGTGGTTCCGGCGCCGAAACATTCGCCACCTGGTTGAGGGGCATCTGCGAACCGTAGCACTCTACCATCACCCGGTCAAGGATCGCCGGATTGGCCCGGCTTGTCCGGATCGCCCCAAAATCTTTCTTTGCCAGCTCAATGACTTTTTGCATCCGGGCTTCAACATCTTGGCACACCTCTTTTATCAATTCCATTTGTTAATCATCCTCCTTAACTAAAGTTCCAATTTTTTCTCCCATGACAATCCGTTTTATATTGCCAAACTCGTTAAGGTTAAACACAACAATCGGAATATTATTATCCATACATAAAGAGGTAGCAGTCGAATCCATCACACCCAAGCGTTTGTTAAGAACCTCGATAAACTTGAGATCATCAAACTTCTTCGCTTGGGGATCGAGCACCGGATCTTTCTCATAGACCCCATCGACCTTGGTTGCTTTCAGGATAATCTCGGCCTCCACCTCGATCGCCCGCAAAGCCGCTGCGGTATCAGTGGAGAAAAACGGGTTCCCTGTCCCGGCGCCAAAGATGACCACCCGTCCTTTTTCCAAATGGCGGATCGCCCGGCGCCGGATATAAGGTTCCGCCACTTCACGCATCTCAATGGCGGTCAGTACTCTCGTTTCCATCCCGATTTTTTCAAAAGCATCCTGGAGGACTAAGGCATTCATTACCGTCGACAACATGCCGATGTAATCGGCCGTCGCCCGGTCAATCCCCTGCGCGCTGGCTTTCGCCCCGCGCCAAAAATTCCCTCCCCCGACGACTACGGCAACTTCAGTCCCTAACTTGACCACTTCTTGAATCTGCTGCGCAATCCCTTGTACTACTTCATGGTCCAGACCAAAACCACGCTCACCCGCGAGGGCTTCGCCACTCAACTTAAGCATTATCCGCCGGTATTTGGGCTTTTCCATCTTGCCATTACCCCCAGTTTTGTATTTTAATTCTCGTTCTTCCCTAAAATATCCTGCAAAAAAGGGAACACCCTTGGTGTCCCCTTACGACTTAATCTGGGACATAACCTCCGAAGCAAAATCATCTTTCCGCTTCTCGATCCCTTCTCCTTTTTCAAACCGGGCAAAACGCACAATCTTGATTTCGGTCCCCAGTTTTTTCCCGGTCTCCGCCACCAACTGGGATACGGAGTATTGATCATCTTTAATAAAAGGTTGTTCTTCCAAACAGATCTCTTTATACATTTTTTGTAACCGGCCCATCGTAATCTTTTCCGCAATCGCTTCCGGCTTACCTTCATTCATTGCTTGGGCTTTGAAGATCTGTTTTTCATGCTCGATCACATCCTGGGGCACCTCGTCCCGCCTGACATAGTCCGGCCGGGCGGCCGCTACCTGCATCGCCAGGTCTTTGGCCAAGTTTAAAACCTCTTCATTCGCACTTAAGCCTTCTTGGCCGAGCGCCAATTCAATCAGCACTCCAATTTTACCGTTCATATGGATGTAATCTTGGACCAAACCCGCACCGGACACATTGAACCGGACAAACCGCCGGACGGTAATCTTTTCGCCGGTGGAAGCAACTAATTGCGTGACATAATCACTCAGTTTGGCCTGGCCTTTGAAGGTCTGTTCCAGTAAGTACGGACCGGCGCCGCCTTCCTCCGGCGAAAGGCTCTGCGGAGCTTCAACCACAATATGTTCGGCCAGATCCTGGACAAATTTCTGAAAATCTTCAGTTTTCGCCACAAAGTCGGTCTCGCAGTTCACCTCAACCAACGCTCCGGTTTTCCGGTCGGCACTGATGAAAGAACCAACCAGACCGTCGGCCGCCACCCGGCCGGCTTTCTTGGCTGCCGAAGCCAGACCCTTTTCCCGTAAGATCTCGACGGCTTTTTCGATATCCCCACCGCTTTGTTCAAGAGCGCGTTTACAATCCATAAACCCCGCTCCGGTTCTTTCCCGAAGCTCTTTTACCACGGAAGCGGAAATTTCCATGCTCATTCCTCCACTTCTTTCTTCTTTTCTCTTCATTTCATCGCTTTTAAAGCATTCCCCATTCAGAGGCTTAAAAAAAGGGGGAGGGAAAGGCTTTTCAACCCTGCCGCTCACCCCTTCATTCCTTAATCCTCCACCGCTTCAAACTCTTCGGCGGCCGGGGAATCCTCCTCAGCCATCGGCTCCGTTTCCAGCATGCTCTCCACCGTCGCTTGGTCGGCTTCCTCAGTATCGGTTACCGCCTCGGAGAGTTGTTCTCCCTGACGGCCTTCGATGACCGCATCAGCCATCTTCGCGGAGAGCAGACGCACGGCCCGGATGGCATCATCATTCCCGGGAATCACATAATCCACTTCGTCCGGATCGCAGTTGGTGTCAACAATCGCCACAATCGGAATATCAAGTTTGCGCGCTTCGGCGATCGCAATCCGTTCTTTCCGCGGATCGACCACAAACAGGGCATCCGGTAGACGGTTCATCTCCTTCACACCGCTCAAAAACTTCTCCAGCCGCTCCCGTTCCTTCTCCAACTGGAGAACTTCTTTTTTGGGCAGAACCGAATACGAACCATCCTCTGCCATTTGTTCGATCTTCTTGAGGCGCTCCACCCGTGAACGGATCGTCCGGAAGTTCGTCAGCATTCCACCCAGCCAACGCTGGGAGACATAGTACATGCCGCAACGGATCGCCTCTTCCCGAATGGCCTCCTGCGCCTGCTTCTTGGTTCCCACAAATAAAATGGTACCCCCGTTCGCGGCGACTTCACGGATGAAATTATAGGCTTCCTCGACCATTTTTACGGTTTTCTGCAGGTCGATAATGTAGATGCCATTCCGCTCCGTAAAAATATACGGCGCCATTTTCGGATTCCAACGTCTCGTCTGGTGACCGAAATGAACCCCTGCTTCCAAGAGCTGTTTCATAGAGATCACTGCCATATCAGGTCACCTCCCTTCTGTCCGGTTTTTCCTCCGCTTTCTTCCTCCCCGGACCAACCCTGACGGGCACCCGGCCCCAGGTCCAAAAGCGTGTGTAATAAACACCAGATATTAGTATACCATGCTCGTGATTTTCTGACAAGAAATTCTTTAACTTTCAACCTCCGGCTCTGTTTTCGGCAAAAAGATGATCGTGGGCCGTCCCGTCTCCGTCTCCGGCCGGAGCCGGACCCGAACGCCAAAAACCGCTTCGAGGTTTTCCGTGCTCAGCACCTGCTCCGGCGCACCGCAGGCATATACTTTCCCCTCGTTCAACAAGACCAGCTGATCGCAGTACCGGGCAGCCAGATTCAGGTCATGAAAGACCGCCAGGATGGTTAAGTTCTCACTCCGCTGGAGCTTTTTTAATAATTCACAGAGTTCCAGGGTATGATTGATATCAAGGTGGGAAGTTGGTTCGTCCAGCAGGAGTAATTCAGGTTTCTGCGCCAGGGCTTGCGCCACCAGGACCCGTTGCCGTTCGCCCCCGCTCAACTCGGTAACCGGCCGGTCGGCGAAGGCCAAGGTGTTGGTGGCTTCCATTGCCGCACGCCCAATCGCCCGGTCTTCCCTGCTTTCCCTGGCAAAAGGGGAAAGAAAAGGATAACGCCCCATCATCACGATTTCCCACACCGAAAAGGCAAAATCAACCTCCCATTGCTGCGGAACCACCCCGACCATCCGTGCCAGCGTTTTCAGGTCAATCTGCATTAAATCCTTTCCTGCCAGCAAAATCCGGCCGGCAGTCGGCGTCAAGGTCTTGTCCAGACATTTAAGCAAGGTAGTCTTCCCGGAGCCGTTCGGCCCGATCAGGCCGGTAAAACCCCGCTTCGGCACGGTAAAACTGATCCGGGAAAGGATTGTTTCTTCCCCATAGGCAAATGAGACCTCTTGCAGCTCAATTTCCGGGCAATCATCCTCCGGTTTCACCATTTCATCTCCGGTTGCCTTGAACTTGGAAGACAGCAAGTTACTTAAAAACACGTTGGTAACCTACCTTTCAATGCATGATCCTCCGGTTATTCCGTAATAAATAGAGGAAGAAGGGGCCCCCGACAAAAGAGGTTAAAATCCCGACCGGCAGTTCAACCGGGGCGAGGAGCATCCGGGCCAGAGTATCGGCGGCCAGGAGAAAGACTCCGCCGGCCAAGGCCGATAAGGGAAGGAGAGAACGATGGTCCGGACCCAACAACAAGCGCATGACATGCGGAACAACCAGACCGACAAAGCCGATCGTGCCGGCGACACTGACCGCCGCCGCAACGAGCAAGGAGGCGGCAAACAATAAAGATCTTTGCAGCCTCACAACATCCAAGCCAAGTTGGTGGGCTTTCTCCTCACCTAATAAAAGAAGGTTGAGTTCCCGGACATACCGGTAGGCCAAGGCAAAACCGGAAATGAGATAGGGCAAGACAACTTGCACTTCCCCCCAGCGGGTATAGGAAAAACCGCCGAGCGTCCAGAAGATGACCCTTCCCAGTTCTTCCTGGTAAAAGTAGAGCAGGAGGGTGGTCAACGCGGAGATAAACGCACTGACAGCAATCCCCGCAAGGAGTAAAGTCGTAATGGAAGAACGCCCGCTTTTCCCGGTAATCCGGTACACCAGGACCGTCGTCAGCAAGGTGCCGGCAAAGGCGAAGAGCGGACGGGCACCCAGTCCGAAAAGAAGCAGCCTGGAACCTGAGACCAGTGCGATCGCCGCCCCGAAAGCCGCGCCGGAGGAAGCCCCTAAGATATAGGGGTCGGCCAGTGGATTGCGGAAAAGACCCTGAAAAACAACCCCGGCCACGGCAAGGGCGGCGCCCACCAGGATGGCAAGGATGATCCGGGGAAGCCTTAATTCGAAGAGGATCTTTTGGGTAAGGGGATCAATTTCCCCGGGGAAAAAACGCTTCCCCAAGGGAGTTGAGCCGAGGATCGCCTGCAGGACATTGGCCACGCTCAGCCGGGCGGGGCCCAAGGCCAACGCGGCGCAGGACAGGAAGACCAACAGCAGCACTAAAACCGCCAGCCAGAAGGATAATGGTCTCCGTTGAACCGGGCAAGATCGCTTCGTCATTTTCACATTCATCTGGCCACCTGCTCAAAAATCTGAACCAACTCGTTTAAAGCCTCAAGTAAGCGCGGCCCCGGCCGCGAAAAGAGGTCAACATCAATCTGATAGATCTGGCGTTTGCGCCCGGCCGTCAACGCACGGAAAAAGGGATCCGCCAAAAAAACTTGGGGGTCAAGTTCAGTCAGGATCAGATCGGGATCCATTTTCAAGATATATTCCATTCCCAGGCGTCCCCAGCTGAAACCAAGCCCGGCGGCAATATTCTCTCCCCCGCACAGCGCGACCGCTTCATCCAGAAAAGTCCCGCGGCCGGCGGTCCACAGGTCCTGTAAATCGTCGCCGATCGCAATGAAGACCTTCATCGGTCTCCCCATTGTTTGCCCTTTCTGTTTTACCTGGTCCAGCGTACGCGTAAAAGTCGCTGCCAGTTCGGCCGCCTGCTCCTCTTGGCCGGTGATCTGACCGACCAGGCTGACCGCCTCGATAATCTCCGCAAAGGAGACCGGGTTAAGGGCAAAGGTGGGAACCCCCAGTTCCGTCAGTTTTTCCACCGGTTCTTTGCCGTTTAAATTACAGGCCAGGACCAGATCGGGCCGGAGCGACAACACCTTTTCGATGTTCAATGGGGCGATACTGCCGATCCGCGCTTTGCTTTTGGCCGCCGGCGGAAAGTCGCACCAATCGGTGACCCCCACCACCCGTTCCCCCAATCCCAAGGCAAAAAGGAGTTCCGTGTTGCCGGGCGAACCCGAAACGATCCGTTGCGGCAGGCTATTGATCATCACGGGACGGCCAAATTGGTCCCGGATGACCAATGGATACTTCCCCGCGCCGGTGGAACTGTTGCTGATGACCATGATGAGAAGAAAGAAGAGAACGAACAACGAATTTCTTTGCGTACCAGGTAACTTCTTCAATCCTTGATGCCTCCGTTGCTGCTTACAGATTCTCCACCCGGGGGTTAAAACCTAACTTTTCGAGCATCGCCAGGTACTCCTCACCCGTAATCTCATGCGGCCGCTTACCCAAAGCAGCCACGATCACCGCTTGGATCAGATTATTGCCGAACGAACGCCCGCCCATGTTGGGGGTGGTCGTCACTAGTGTCTTAACGCCGCGGGCCTTTAAGTCCTCGATATTCTGCGCGGTAACCGTATTGGTGATAATTACTTTTCCTTGCAAATCATCGGGCATAAACCGTTGGATATAAAGGTAATCACCGGCGATAATATCTTGTTCCTGATAATAATGGGCGTATTTTTGCGGGTCTTCAACATACTCCTCTTTCTTGCCGGTCGGATAGAGCAGGTGAAAAGGGAGAAGACAAACCAGCGGCGCCAGAATTCTGGCTACCCGGTGAAAAGCCTTAAAACTTGGGATTAAAAATGGCAACCCAAAGGAGAAGACTAAATCACCGCAACGCAAATCGCAACCAAGTTCGGCAAAAGCCTGCGCCATACTATACCGGTCAAAAGCCACGGTCAGCAAGACTTTTTTCCCCTTGATGGGCACGCTCCCCTCACGGTCCAGATCCAAAATCACCTTTTTCTCCAAGACCATTTTAAGTTCTGTTCCATCGACAATCGGCGTCTGCTTTGCGGCGCACATCAACGGCCTGGCGCTCCGTAGAAAATACGTTTTCGCCCCGACCGGGAAGAACATCGTTATTCCACCCAGCCCCAGCGCATCCACCTTACCGTCCAATCGCCCAATAGTTGCCTTCAGTTTTTCCAAGTCCCCATCCATTCCAACCCGTTCAATGACATATTCTTCACCCAAAAGTTCCATGACGACCCGGTGGTCACGTGTGGAGGAGCCGAGGCTTACACTGACAATATGCTTCATCACAAGCCCCCTCTTTGCTCAGTCAACCCATACGGACAACGATCTGTACAACAGTTTCGACAAAAGGCGGTTTTCCCCTCCCCCTTGACCGTTAATCCTACGATCAAGGATAACCAAAAGCTGACAATTAATTCCCTGCCGGTTATTTTTTGGTAATACTTTATCTCCTTTGAACATATCATAATACCGTACCAGGCTTGTCCATGATCAACTTGACCGGCCGGAAGTTTTGCGCGAAAGGGGTGGAGAAGAATGTCAATCTCGATCGAAACCATATCACAGGTTACCGATTTTGATCTGCTTAAATATCTTCGCTATCTCTATCAAGGAAAGCTCCGCACAGCGACTCTTCTTCTCTATTTGGCCAGTCTCAAAGCTTTCCCCCACTGGAACCGGGATCGCTTATATGAAGACTGTTACCGGAAAACGATCTTCATTTATTTAACTTTACTCTGACAACAATTGGGTTCCGCTTTCATATATTGTTGAAAAGCCGCTGCAGCACCGCGCTTTCAGTTTAGACCTAGCGGAGCAGCGGTCAAGGAAAGGACCGAAGAATGGAGCGGAACCAATATTATAAACTGGCACAGGATTTAATCGGTATTCCGTACCGCCACGGAGGGCGTGACCGTCAAGGGGTAGATTGCCTGGGCTTACTCTGCCTTTTCTATAGAAAATTAGGGATCAACCTCCCTGATCATGACGGTCAGGAGTACACCCTCGACTGGTACAAAAAAGATCCGGACCGTTTCTGGCGGGGACTTCAGCAGGTTGGAAGAGAAGTTTCCCTCGCAACGGAACCGTTAAAACCTTTGGACTTAGTCTATTTTAAGATCGGCGGCGCCATCACCCACGCCGGCGTCATGCTGGATGAAGACGCCTTCCTCCATGTGATGAACGGGCAGCGCGTTCATGTTGCCCGCCTCACCCGTGCCTGGAAACGGCGGCTCCAAGGCGCCAGAAGATTAGTCTGAAAAGGTATTAAAAAAAAGAAAGCGGGATGCCCCGCTTTCCCTTTTTATTTAACCATCTCACTCAGGATGGCACGGACGGCCCCGGGACGCTCAAGCATCCTCCCAACCATTTTCTCCAGCCGCTCACCGGTTGTCCCATAGGTATAAAGGTTTTTCCCCATCACATCCGGCAAGGCAATCAGTTCTTTAAAGGCCGCAGCGGACTCCGCTTCTCCAAGCTTGGCGGTTTGACCGCAGCTGACCAGTAATTCTTTCCGCGGATCATCCTCCAGATTGTACTTTTCGCCCTGATCATCAAGGCCCAAAGTATAGCGGAGGAAACCGGCGACCGGGAGTAGAACCGGATCAAGTTCATCCTCACTGAAGCCTTTCTCCCGTGCGGCAAAGTAAGTATCGAGGAAGCGCGGCAGCATCTTCGCCGAAGCATTCAGGGCAATCCGCATCGGGTCGTCAGGAATATTCGGATTGTTCAAGCGTTCAAAAGTATCCTGGGCAAATGTCTCCGGATCCAGCTTCTTCGGCCGCTCGATCGTTTGAATGACAAACGAAATGATCTTTTTAATAAGTGCCGTAATTTCCGGGTCCTGCATCGCCCGGTAAATCCCATACGGTCCACGGTAGCCAAGTAAAACCCCCAGGCCGGCAATGACGGAATGGCTCATATTGAGGATCCGGAGTTTCATATCTTCATATTTTTTGATCTCTTCATAACTCTCTTCCATGAAAACCCCGGCCGCCTTTTCAAAAGGAGGCCGGCCGGCCGGGAAGAGATCCTCGACCGCCCAGTACCGTGCCTTCTCGGTGACGACCAGATTTGATCTGATCCCAAGTTCTTCCAGGATTTTCGTCGTTTCCGCATCGGGGGGCACGGCAATCCGGTCGATCATGCAGTTCGGAAAAGAAAAGCGTTTGGGATCAGAGAGATAAGCCACAAATCCCTTCGGGGCAAATCCTTTCTCCTCCCAGGCTTTGGCCATCATTTTGACCGTCGCCGCCGTATAATGACCATTCGCTGAAAAGTTCGTACAACTGACCAGCGCAAAATTTAAACCGGCTTTAAACCTTTCACGGGCAAAAGCAGTCCATTTCGCAGGGTCGGAGTTCACCGTCCCCTCTTCCATATCCTTTTTCACAGTATCGTAGATCGGCTCGGCATATTCGCCGCCGGTATAACTCACCCCGTAAGCCCCTTCCGGCGCGTTAATCGTGGCAAATTGCACCTGGGGATCCCTGGCCAGCTCCAAGAGTTTGGCCCAACCAAGACTATTCATGTTCCCGTCCAAGAAAAGCACCCGTTCAATCGTCCCGATGATTTTAGGATGAACCTCTCCTTTTTTGTTGCCGAAGACCAACTGCGTCATCAGAAAGTTCGAAGCAGCCAGTTCCGTTACATATTTGGGGGCATAGGTTTCCACCCCGATCATAACCCCGATCTCCGGATCATTGTTGAGGAGATCCTGCAAAATATCCCCGGTATGTCCATACGCCATCCTGCCCGCCGAAAAACAGATTGACTTGACCGGCAAGCGGTCGCGCTCAAACTTGGGCAGTTCCACCTTTTTCCCTTCCCAGAATTTCTTGTCCATCAATAATCTTTGCTCAAGTAGCCTCAATTCAACTAATCCTCCCCTTCATCGCTCTCACGTTTATTTTACCAAAAAACGCTAACAAGTCAAAGGTCGCCATAAAAAGGGACAGTCTCTTAGAAGAGATTTCGCTTATATTCCAGATAAAGTTGTTTTAACTCTTTCATTCTCCGTTCAATTTCGAGCTGGAGCTGGGAGATTAGTTCGTATTTCCGCGCCGCGATCGCCTGGCGCAACCGGGTAAAGAGCGAGGTATAATCCATCCGGTCCTTCATTAAGGCACTCCGGAGCGCATCAATCCGGCGCCAGCGCGCTGCATCCAGCGGGTTATCGTTGTTAAACGGCACAATCGCCCGGATTTCCTCCGCATACTCGGGGAGAATCCGATCACATAACTCGGTCATCCACTGGTTCAACATCGCCAGGGAATAAGACTTAATCAGCTTGGGGGAGAAAACACCGCCTTCGTTCAGCACCGCCACTTTCTCCGGATACTTCTCAAGATTGGCAATGGTCTCCCAGACCGTAGCGGGCGGTACGCCAAAAAGGCGATTCCGTTCTTCCTGGTTATGAGCGGCAAAAACATCTTCCTCGCTGCGGTAAGCCCGTTCCG
>JAKOVI010000115.1 GCA_029782135.1 Bacillota bacterium | reverse complement strand
CACCCCCGGATGCATTGTGGCACTGTTAATCATCCTCCCCACCATTTATCTATCCTGGCATGGGTTGAGGCCGGTGGCCAGGTTCTCCTATATTCTCCTTTTTGTGTTGTTCGCAATCTTACTGCTCGGCTTATTGCTCTGGAAGAGAATCAGGTTGACCTTTTTACTGCCGGTCGGGGAAACAGAGATCCCCGTCCTCGTGAAAAGTATCTTGCCAACCTTCCTTACCTTTATCGGCTTCGAACTGGTTGTTTTTCTCTATCCCTATCTTCGCGATCCCCAAAATGCTTTAAAATGGGTGGTTGCCGCCAATCTCTGTACGATGTTCTTTTTCCTGCTGACTTTTCTCATCTGCCTGGGGATCTTTGGTGAAAACCATTTAAAAACACAGATCGCTCCGATCTTTAACCTCTCCAGGTATTACCGGATACCCTTCATCGGACGGGTCGATCTCTATTTTATCCTCATCTGGTATCCTTTTTTGGAGAGTACGTTCCGTTCCTATTTTTTCACCGCTTATCACAGTCTGCACAGGCTTTATCCGTCCTTCAACCCAAAGATCCTTTTTGGCTGTTTTCTCCTCCTGACAGTCATCCTGAGCCGCCTCCCCAAAGATTTTCTCCAGGCCACCCAAGTGACGTATATAGTCAATATCGGCGGGATCACCGTCATCGTATTTCTCTCACTTTGTTACCTCTATTCCTTTTTCAAGAAAAAAGGCCAGGTAAAGAAAGCGCTAATTATCCTGATTACCGTTTGCAGTCTTTTCCTTTTCTCCGGTTGCTGGGACCAGCGGCGGATTGAGAAGACCGGCTTTGTCTTGCAGCTGGGGGTTGAGTTGTCCCCGGAGCAGAGGCTGCTCTTAACCTGTATCTATCCGGCTATCGATGCCAAAGAACAGAACCAGGATGAGATTATTATCGCGGAAGGTGATTTAGCCTGGGAAGCCCGTAACAAAAAAGAAAAGACCGCGGCCAAAGTCATTGACATCGGAAAATTACAACATATCCTCTTCTCCAAAGAACTGGCCGCGCTGGGCATTCAACAAACATTGGAGATCCTGGAGAGGGATCCGGTCAATCCCCCCATCTCCTATGTTGTACTTGTCGACGGCAGCCCGAAAGAACTCTTGGAAAAGGCACAAACCTTCTCCAGCAAACCGCGGTCGGCTCTTTACCTTAATCATCTGCTGATGAATAATATTAATGCCGGATATGCTCCGGACACGAAAACCCATGATTTCATGATCCGTTACTTAGCCCCGGGTCTCGATCCGGTCACCCCTTTAATTAAACTCGAGACGGACGGGATCCGCGTTCTTGGGTCAGCCTTGTTCGCCGGAGATAAATTGGCCGGCACCCTCGATACACAGCAAACCGCCCTCCTGTTGGCCATGATGGGCCAATCCAAGAATACGGAACTCTTTTTCGATCCGGTTACCCCGCCAAAGGCATCTGCGGTCAAAAAAGGTCTCTCTCTCTCGAATGTCCGGAGCCGGAGCAAAATCCGGGTAAAAATTGAAAATAACCGTCCTGTCGCCGATATTACTCTGGTTTTTAACGGATCTCTGGTTGAATACCACCGGGACAGTATTGATCAGCCGCCAGTCCAAAAAGAAATCGAGGAACATCTGGCCCGCCAAATTAAAGAGGCTTGTCTGGGGATTATCCGCTATACCCAGGAGATTGGGAGTGACCCGCTCGGAATCGGGGATCTGGTCCGTGCGAAATATCCGAAGCATTGGCGGCAGATCGATTGGCAAACAGCTTACCGGGAGGCAAGCGTCAATCTTAATGTAAAGTTTGAACTCTTACAGTACGGCGCCATTCACTAGCGGTGCCGGGTTTTCTCTTTTATATACTTCCGGGCGTTTTTCATCCCGCCGAAATCTTTGAACATCCTGTTAAGCTTTTCCTTCTCAATTTGTTTGGCATTCAAACCCTCATATTTGGCTTCTTTCTGCAGTTTTTTATAGCTTTCCACCCGGTCGGCGCCTAAACTACCTTCTTTGATTGCCTGCTGGACGGCGCAACCTGGTTCCGCTCCGTGGGTACAATCCCGGAATTTGCACTGCGTTGCCAATTCATCAATGTCGGCAAATGATTTGCCCAGGTCGGCGCCGACAATCCCCAGTTCCCGCATCCCTGGGGTATCGATCACGATCCCGCCTTCGGGTAAGATGATCATTTGCCGGCGGGTCGTGGTATGTCTTCCCTTGCCATCTTTTCTGGTTTCATTGGTGGCAATAACCTCTCCCCCGAGGAGCCGGTTGATTAAGGTGGATTTACCCACCCCGGATGAACCGAGAAAAGCAACGGTCTGTCCTTCCTGCAAGTATTTTTTTACGAGCAAGTAGCCGTCTGCGGAAACGCTGGACGTAGTCAAGATCTCCACCCCGACAGCCACTGTAGAGACCTGCCGGAGCTTATCCTCAAGATCACCGCAGAGATCGGCCTTCGTTAAGACCACCACCGGGGTTGCCCCGCTGTCCCAGGCAATTGCCAGGTAGCGTTCCAAGCGGCGGAGGTTAAAATCCTGGTTAAGGGCCATACACAAAAAGACCGTGTCAATATTGGTGGCCACAATCTGTAAAGCATCAGTCTCGCCCGCTGCTTTCCGGGCAAAGACACTCTTCCTGGTCAAGACATGATGGATAACCCCATGCCCATTTCGATCCGTAGTCCGGTCAACCAGCACAAAATCGCCAACCGCCGGAAAATCCGCAGGATTACTGGCCTGGTAACGAAATTTACCGGAAACCTCGGCGGTCAACTCCCCTGTTTCGGTCAGCACCCGGTACAAACCTTTGCTCTGCGCCGAAACTCTGCCAAGATAAAGGCCGGCATATGCCTTGGCCTCATCCCTAACCCGGTCAGTCAGCCCGATTTTCTGTAAATCTATTTTCTTCAAATCATTGCCTCCTAAGGTTTTCTCCGTATTCACCTTTGGGAGGTCTATGCTTGATTATACCGCACACACCTCCCCATCCTGCACCAGATCTGCTCTTCTTTCTTTATTCACAAACAACTCTCCTTTTTCTCGTTTAGTTTTTTTAATCGCTTTTCACATCAATCTGGCCGAAACAATTGTGCGCAGGCAGCTCCTGGAAGGTATAGACCGGATTACCTTCCGCATCCCTCTCCACCACCGGCTTTTGCCAGGTCATCGTGGCATCGCAAAAGATATAATTCTCTTTCAAGAGCTTCAGATGTTTGAGTTCGTCATCCGTATTGTAGCGCATCGCACAATCAAAATAACCGCTGCTTACCGCCTCTGGAGTTTCATTCCCCCGGTCGTGATGGTGACGGATGCCAAGCGCATGTCCAACTTCATGAATAACCGTACTTTTCAAGATGATCTGGTAAACCAGGTCCCGGTCGGGGACCCCTCTGGTCCACCGCTCCACCGTTGAGGGACAGACTTTAACGATGTAAATCGACTTGAGAGGTTGCTTAAGTTTCTCATGCCAAGAGGCATCAGTCGATGCATAACCGTTTTCCAGATCCGTTAACACATAAGGATTTGCTTCACCTACTCCCTGATTATCAAGGTTTGGCCAGTTGACAACGTAGAGGGCATATTGCTTGGCGTACATCTTATCCGGATCGCTGCTGTTAAAGTTCACCCAGCGGTTTTCGGGATCGCGGGCCACCCCGTTGAATTTCATCAGTTCCGGGTTGAGATAATGTATGTTGAGCTTCGCGGGGTTGTCGTAGTTCCCGTCTAATTCGTTCAACCCGCCTGGGTTCGTCCCCGCCTTCGCCTTGGGCGACTCAAAGTAGTCCCGGATGAGATGGTCCGGGTCATAGACAAAAAGATCTTTCCACTCCGGCGATAACCGGCGGTGTTCAATTTGCGTCCCGAAACGGGGCAACACCATGAAACCGCGGTATTCTTCGTAGATGGTATAACCATCCCCGTGCCGCCGCTGCCCATAGGGCAACATATCCTCATCCAGATTGGGGCGATATCCCCGGTCGTAAATATTCCACTCCTTCTCCCACTGGTCGGCAATGAAATTGCCGTTCTCGTCCAGGGGGATGGCCAGGGCGGTCTGTTCCGGCCGGCCTGCCACGTATGCCTCGACGACGTCCCCGTTCTCAAGATGAGCATAGACTTTTAAAACCCCGTAGGCGCCGTAATCCCGGCAACGGATCACGACTTCCGCCTCTCG
>JAKOVI010000090.1 GCA_029782135.1 Bacillota bacterium | reverse complement strand
GATCCGCCCGCCCGGAAACCTCCAAGAGTTTTAGCTCCAGTTTAGGCGGTAAAAAACCAAGTTGGGAAATAATACTATAAGAAGGACGGTCGATATGGGCCGGATAGATCACCCCCTCTAACCGGCGTACGGCATCGATCGTCTCCTCAAGGGAAAGAGAGATTGAATTCAGCAGTAAAACCGTCTCCTCCCCCACAATTTCGCCGGTAAGAGAGAGAATTTGTTGCGGGCCGAAATAATCGGGCCGGTTTTGTAACGGCGGCAGATGCTGACGGACGACCCTCCCCCACTCCATCGCCTGTTCCAATCCTGGAAATAGGCAGACCATATGGATCTCCTCTTTCGTCTGCACTTCCATGCCGGGAATTACCCAGATCTCCGGAGGTGCGGAATGAAGAAAAGCCGGCAGATTGGCGGTTGAGTTATGATCGGTAATTCCTAAAATCTTAATCCCCTTGACCTTTGCTTGTTGCCAAATGTTCTCCGGCCGCATCTCCCGGCCCGCACACGGGGAAAGGATTGTATGGATATGCAGATCGGCAGGATACAAATTGAGCTTCGCTTTCATTGCAGTTTTTGATAGATCCGCCCGGCCGCTTCAAAGGTACTCAGTTTGGTTGAGAGCAGGACAACCCCTTCTTCCCGCCCTTTTTCAATGGTGGAAGCGTCGGGCGTATTTCCCGCCGTAAAGACTACCGCCGCTAGGTTAAGCAGAAGCGCAACCGCTACCACATTGTTATGGGTTTGAATCGTCAGCCAAACATTGCCTTCCTGCGCATGGCCCATTACGTCACTGAGTAAATCGGAGATATAAACCCCGTTAAACTTCTCGGCCAACCGTTCATGGCCATTTACGACAACGCCGTCAATACAATCGATAAGTTCCTTAAGGGTCATTTTTTCCCTCCTTTTCCATCAGCGAACCCATCGCCGGTGGTTTGATCTGGGCTAAAACCAGCAGTTTCTGTGCCAACTCCTCCAGTTGTTCCCGGAGAATGATGATACAGTCGGTCAGTTGCGCTTGCTCCTGGACAATATCCTCCGCTAAAGAACGGCAGGTCGGTGAGCCGCACGCACCACAATCAATCCCCGGTAATTTGTTGAGGATCTTTTCGAGCTGGCTCATTTTTCTGATCGCCGTACTTAAATCGGAGTCCAGTTGCAAAATCGGTTTCGCCGGGAGCGGATTCTGGTAGTTGAAAAAGGCCTGGTCTTCTTCCAGTAAGGCTTCGGCTTTTTGACAAACCGCTTCCGGGAGCTTTCTGTCCCCGTAAAAATCGGCCAGCTTGCGCAGGGTCACCCGGGCGACAAAGGGATTTTCGATGGTTAAGGCGCCGCCGACACACCCTTCCGGACAAGCGGTGGCCTCCACATAATCAATCTCGTTCAACTTCCCCATCTCGATCTCTTCCAGTAAGGCCACGACATTATGAATTCCGTCAACCGCCATCGCATTCTCCACCTGTACCGCAAGGTTTTCCCCGCCGGCGCGGGCCCAGCCAATCCCGACGCCGCTGCTTAGCTGATTGACCGCCGGTGGTTTCTTCTGCCGTAAACAGTGGTTCAACTGACGAAAGATCGTATTGAAAGAAAACGCCCCGTCAACCACCTTTTCCTGGGCAGTTTTAATTTCGGTAATCTTCCCCGGACAGGGGCTGATAAAAAAGATCCCCACCTTTTCACGGGGAAGATTAAGGAGCGGTAGTTTCTCCCGCAAAAAACACTTTGCGGCCGTGAGATAAGGTGGGTCGATCGGAATTAAATTTGGAATCAAGGTCGGAAAGCGGACTTGGATCAAACGGGTGACCGCCGGACATGAAGAGGAGATTAAAGGCGGTTTATTTTGTGGTTTATGCTCAAAGTATTTTTTGAGAAAGGAACGGATCGCAAAAGTCGTTAATTCTGCGGCATAGGCCACTTCAAAAACCTCATCAAAACCCAACTGGTACAAAGCGGAGATGATGTTCTCCGGTTTTGCGGTTTTAAATTGCGCATAAAGACTCGGCGCGGGTAACGCGACCCGGTATTCATACTGCTCAAGGACGGTAAATTCGTCGGCCAGTGCTTTCTTGGCATGATTCTCACATGTCCGGATGCATTCCCCGCAGTCAATGCAGCGTTCCGTTAAGATAAACGCTTTCCCGCCCCGGACTCTAATCGCCTCGGTCGGACAGCGCTTAATACAATTGGTACAGCCTTTACACTTTTCCTCCTCCAGCACCACTGAATGGTAACGGGTATCCATTTAACTCACCTCTTAACATCCCGTTTGCCTGGAAGCAATTCATGACTGGTTCTTAAAGCCCATCACAACAGTCGTTCCTTCATTGACGACCGACTTAATCTCCAAACGGTCGGCACACTTTTTCATGTTCGGCAGCCCCATCCCGGCGCCAAACCCCATCTCCCTAACCTCGTCAGGGGCGGTTGAATATCCTTCCTTCATCGCCAACTCAAGATCGGCAATCCCTTTCCCCTGGTCAATCGCCTGGACTTTAATCTCTTCTTCGTCAACTTGGAGAATAATTTTTCCCCCGTCGGAATGGATTACAATATTCATTTCTGCTTCGTAGGTGGCAATCGCCACTCTTCTGATCAGTTGTGAATCAATTCCCAGCCGTTGCAGAGTTTTCTTTACTCTGCTGGCTGCTTCGCCAGCGGCGGAAAAATTATAGCTCTCAACCGGAATCTCCAAAATCATTCCGGCCCGCTCCATCTTTTCACCCCCGGGCAACCGTGTCCAGTTCACTACAACCTTTCAAACCAGCAGAGTATAAAATACCGCAAGTTTCATAGAGGGGGAGTGTTGTTAAGAGTAAGGGAAGACGGTGTTCTTTCGCCAGTTTAATCACATCATCACCGGGCATTTTCCCGCGGACAAAAACAATCCCGCTCAGTTCAATCATTTCCGCCGTCCGGATAATCTGGGGATTAGTTAAGCCGGTAAGGAGAAGCGCCTTTTCCTTCGTAAAAGCCAGGACATCGCTGATCAGATCGGAACCGCAAGCCATCTTGATTTCAATCTGGTCCAACAGATCATCTCCGGCCAAAACTTGCGCCTTTAAGAGTTGTTGCACATCTCTTAAATTCATCGCTTCATCTCCTCCTTACGGGTGGCTGCAAAAAGTCCTTCGGAGTAAAATTAAGCTACAGACCGAACGAGCGCAATAGATAACGGAAACTAAAAAAAAATACGACAATTCTGTTTTAGATTCCTGCTTATTAAAACAGAATTATCGCAACAAAGCCCGCCAACGAAGCGGTTAAACCTGCCTCCAGATAATTTACTCTTCGACAATATAGGCAGGGAAACCTTTACTTAGCAATTCGGCCTCGAGGTTGCCGGCGTTATTGGGATTGACAAACGCGCCGACCTGTACATAGCATGGGGTTCCCCTACTGACAAAGACCGGGTAGCCATCATTCTGTAGGGACTGCGCAACTTGCAAAGCTTCCTCGCGCACATGATAAGGTCCGACTTGAACCTTATACCTAACCGTCTCGGACGGGAAACTGGAATAAAAACTGCTGGTCTCTTCTTTTCTTGGCTCTTCTTGTTTCGGAACTTGCACCGTCAGCGGTTCCTGATAAGGATACGTCTCGGTCAGTCCCTGCACCGGTGATAAAGGATCTTCACTGACCCAATCTTTAAATAAGGTACCAAAAATCACTCCTAATGAGATTGCCAGAAAGGCAAAGAATACCAAACCGGCTACTTTGGTCAAGATGGAAGTAAAAGCTTTGAGTGATTTTTTCTTTTCCATCTTTTGCCCCTCCCCATCAAAAATATTAGTTCTCCTTAAATGTTACGGCTTTCTCTGAAAAATATTCCTGAATTTTACTTTATACAGAGGGAGGAAAAGTTATGTACTTTTTTTATTATTTGTCAGAATCCCGCGCGGGCACCAGGGCAGCGCCCATTAGATTCTGGAAATATTCGCTCCCAGGGCCGTCAGTTTTTCTTCCAGTCTTTCATACCCACGGTCAATATAATGTACCCCTTCAATAATCGTTTTTCCCTCCGCCACCAGGCCGGCCAAGACCAAAGCGGCCCCGGCGCGCAGGTCAGGAGCAAGCACGATCGCACCGGTTAACCGGTTTACCCCTTTAATAATCGCACTTCTCCCTTCTACTCTTATATTCGCACCCATCCGGATGAGTTCATCAACATAACGGAAACGGCCGCCAAATACATTCTCGGTAATAAGACTGGTCCCGTCCGCCAAACTCATCACCGCGGTCATTTGTGGTTGTAAATCGGTCGGAAATCCCGGGTAAGGAAGGACTGTCGTATCAACCGCTTTTAACCGGGAATTGGAGACAACGCGGATCGTATCGCCATCCGTGGTGATCTGCACCCCTGCCTCTTTCAGTTTCGACATGAGCGCCTCACAGTGTTCCGGGATCACATCGACCAGCGTCACGTCCCCTCCGGTGATCGCCGCCGCTAAGATATAGGTCCCGGCTTCAATCCGGTCCGGAATCACCGTATAATCAACTGGGATTGAACGTAATTTTGGGACGCCTTCAATCCGGATGGTATCGGTGCCGGCGCCCCTGATCCGGGCGCCCAAGCGATTATAAAAGTTTTGTTCCTCAATAATCTCCGGTTCTTTAGCAGCGTTTTTAATGACGGTTGTCCCCTCGGCTAAAATCGCCGCCGCCATAATATTCTCGGTCGCCCCGACGCTGGGGAAATCAAGGTGAATATCAACGCCTTTCAGTTTCGTGGCATCGGCATAGACATAGCCATGTTCTTCAACCACTTTCGCCCCTAAAGCTTGAAACCCCTTAAGGTGCAGATCAATCGGTCTTTGCCCGATCACGCACCCGCCGGGTTGAAAAAGCTTGACTTTGCCGATCTTGGTCAGTAACGGCCCCATTACTTGGACGGAAGCGCGCATCTCCCTGACCAGTTCATCGGGGGCGGTATAGTTCAGGTCTTTCCTGGATTTGATCCGTAACACCGCCTCATCCTCCCAGGTTACGTCAGCACCCAGGCTTCTTAAGACCTCGATCATGGTCAAGACGTCTTTAATCAACGGGACATTCCGAATAATGCACTCGTCTTCGACCAAGAGCGCGGCCGCCATCAGTTTCAAAACAGCATTTTTCGCGCCGCTGATCCGGACTTGCCCACTAAGGCGGTGGCCGCCGACAATATGCAGTTGTTCCACCTGTGTCACCTCCATCCCCGCCGACATCCCAGGAATACCAGGCAAAATGTCTCTTCCTTCACCCCTATGGTAACATTCCGCGCCTTGAAATAACCACCATCGACGTAGGTATTTTATGCATAAGTCATCCACTTAGTGACAACAGGCCTGTCCACGTGAGAGCCAACAAAAAAGACGAAGCATTAGACCTTCTCCCTTCGTTCGCAGGAGATATTCATTAAGATCCCTAAAGCCATCATGGTAATCCCTAAGGAAGAACCACCGTAACTGATGAGCGGCAGGGTAATACCGGTTGCCGGGATCGAAGAGGTCACCACCGCAATATTCATTAAGGCTTGAAAAACGATCCAGGAGGTAATCCCGACCGCCAACAAACTACCGTAGGTATCGGTAGTGGATAAAGCGGTTTTATATCCCCGCCACCCCAAAAAGAAAAAGATGATGAGGATCAACAGTGTGCCCAGCAACCCGAGTTCTTCCCCGATAATCGAGAAGATATAATCAGTATGCGGCTCCGGTAAATAAAAGAATTTTTGCCGGCTCCGCCCCAATCCTAACCCAAAAATTCCTCCGGAACCCAAGGCCATTAAGGACTGGATAATTTGCCACCCCGAACCGCGCGGATCTTTCATCGGATCAAGAAAGGAGAACAGCCGCTCCCGCCGGTAGGGTTCTTCCATAATTAAGACCGCGGCCGCACTCACGGCCAGTAAACCAAGGAAAGACAGATGATAAAAGCGGACACCGGCGGCGAACAACATTGAAAAAAAGATAACGAAGATCATAATTACCGTTCCTAAATCCGGTTCCAACATGATTAAACCGCAGATCAGTCCGAGGTAAACCAGAGGAATAAGGACACCGGTCGAGAAGTGGCGAATCTCCGGGCCAATCTCGGTAAAGTAATGCGCCAACACAAAAACCAATGTTAACTTGGCCAGTTCCGACGGTTGAAAGTTTAAGATCCCCAGATTAAACCAGCGCCGGGCACCGTTTATCTCTTCGCCAAAAAACAAGACCAACACCAGCAAGACAGGGGTTAAAACGGCAAACAAAACGGTCAGGCGGCGGAAATGATGGTAATCAAATTTGATCATCACCGTCATCAGCACCAGCGACAGCAGGGCAAAGACAAGTTGCCGTTTGCCAACCGCAAACGGATCCGTCCCGCCACTGGCACTTAACGCCCGGGGATAACTGGCACTTGTCACCATTACCACGCCAATGATCAGCAGCATAAGTACCGGAAGTAAGATAAAAGGATCCGGTTTCCCCTTCATTTCCTCCACCCCAACATCCTTATCTATCCTATTTTATACCCGGCCAAACCTAATAATGCCAGTAAGATCCCGACAATCCAGAACCTGATCACAATTTTGCTTTCGGTCATGCCGCCCAATTCATAATGGTGATGGAGCGGGCTCATCCGTAAAACCCGTTTCCCGGTCGTGCGGAAAAAGAAGACTTGGATGATGACCGAAAGGTTTTCCGCCACAAAAATACCCCCGATAATCGGCAGGAAAAGCGCAGTACGGGATAACAACCCAATCGTACCCAAAGCGGCGCCCAAGCTTAACGAACCGGTGTCCCCCATGATCACTTGTGCCGGCGGGGCATTAAACCAGACAAAGCCCAGGCAAGCCCCGACTAGTGCCGCCGCGAAGACACCCAACCCATACTCGCCCTGCATTACGGCCAGGATCCCCATTGCCAGTCCGGCAATGATCGAAGTTCCCGCCGCTAAACCATCAAGCCCGTCGGTCAGGTTAACGGCGTTCGACATGGCGACCATCGTAAAAACAATAAACAAGAAGGTGATCACCGGATTAATTAAAGCAAGATGAACGGAGAAATATGGCACGGCTAACGTCTCCATTACGCCCGAACGGATCACGTAGAGGGCAAGCAGTCCGCCGAAGAAAACCTGCCCCAGGAGTTTATAGCGGGCTTTCAACCCTAATGAACGGTGCTTGAGAACGCTCAAGAGATCATCAATCAAACCTAAAGCACCATATCCGATGGTAATGAAGAGCGCCCAGCGCAGGTTATTCGACCAAGCACGACCAGCCCCGGCCAGGACCCCGGCGACAATCCCGATCAAAACCAGAATTCCGCCCATCGTCGGTGTTCCCGCCTTCACCAGGTGGGTTTTGGGTCCATCCTCCCGGATCGTTTGGCCCATTTTTAGCTTGGAAAGCGATTTGATGATCGCCGGACCAAAAAGGATAACCACGAAAAAGGCAATCGTACCTGCCACCAGCAGGGCAATCCACGGAATTCTCATTCTTGACGCGCCTCACTTTTCTGCCAGCATTTTTTCGACGATTTCTTCCATCCGCATCCCTCGGGAGCCCTTGACCAAAACCGTATCGCCGGGGATTAAAAAGGCATTCAGTTCCGTCCAAAGCGCTGCTTTGTCCAGGAAATGGCGGGCCAGAAGACCAAGGTTTTCCGCCGCCCGTGCCGTTTCTTTACTCTCCGGACCGAAGGCGAAGAGGGCGGCACAACCGTACTTGGCGACCAATTCGCCGATCTGATAATGTGCTTCACCGCTGAGTTCACCTAATTCAAGCATGTCCCCTAAAACGGCAATTTTCCGTCCTCCGGCTGCGACCTGATTTAAGACTTCCAATGCCACCTGGACCGAAGCAGGACTGGCATTATAGGTATCATCCAGGATCGTGATACCTTTACTCTCGAAGCGTCGGAGCCGTTTCTCTACCGGCCCGGCGTTTTTTAACCCATTACTGACTTCCGCCGGCGTTAAACCCAGTTCCAAACCGACCAGGGCCGCGGCCAAGCTGTTCGCGATATTATGCCGCCCCAACAACGGAAGGTCATAGGAGAACTTACCCCACCGGCCGTCGACTTCGACTTTTTCTCCGTGGGAGGTCGTCTGAGCAGACACGACAAACAGATCCGGCGGCGGGCTTTTCTTTTCATCCACAGCTTGCAGGCTATAAAACAGGGACTCCCCGGGGAAAGCATCGGCCATCCTGGCCACCAGCGGATCGTCATAGTTTAAAACCGCCGTCCCGTCCGCCGGTAAAGCCTCGATCAACTCCGCTTTGGCCTCGGCGATCGCTTCCCGGCTCCCCAGAAGTTCAATATGGGAAACCCCCACATTGGTAATCACCCCGATCGTTGGTTTGGCTAACCCGGCCAAATAGGCAATCTCCCCCCGGCCGCGCATCCCCATCTCCAGGACTGCCGCTTGGGTGGTGTCATCGATCCTTAACAGGCTCAACGGGAGGCCGATTTCATTGTTATAGTTCTTCTCCGTCTTGATCACGTTTATTTTTTCCGCAAGGACAGCCGCAATCAGTTCCTTAGTGGTTGTCTTTCCGTTACTTCCCGTGATCCCAATCAGTGGAATCGGATAACGCTGCCGGTGATAACGGGCCAAACCCCCTAATGCTTTCAACGTATCCGGGACAACAATAACCGCCACACCAGGAAAAGAAGCCAGCGGGATCTCCTGCTCTACCACTAACGTCGTAGCGCCACGGTCGACCGCCGCGGCTAAAAAATCATGACCGTCAAATCTTTCCCCTCGCAGGGCGATAAAGACCTCACCCGGCAAGATCGTTCTGCTGTCAATACTAACACCGTTGATCCGGACTCCCGTTGGCGCCTGGCGCAACTGCCCGCCGGTCGCCTCAAGGAGTTCTTCCAAGGTAAACTTAGGCATTTTCTTTCTCCTTTATCGCTAAGGCGGCGATCTCTCGATCATCGAAATGGATCTTATACTCCCCGAAATCCTGGTATGTTTCATGCCCTTTTCCGGCGATCAGCACCAGATCACCTTCTTCCGCCATGGAGACCGCTTTTTTGATCGCGGTTGCCCGGTCGAGGATCACTTCATAGGCTGAGCAGCCCTCTTCGACAAAACCTGCTTTGATCTGCTCCGCGATCGTCTTCGGATCTTCCGCGCGGGGGTTATCAGTTGTTATGATGGTATAGTTGCTCAACCGGGCGGCAATCCGCCCCATAATTGGCCGTTTTCCCTGGTCGCGGTTGCCTCCACAACCAAAGACGGTGATAATCCGGTTTCTCACCAACGCATGGGCAGCCAAGAGGACATTTTCCAGGCTGTTCGCACTATGGGCATAGTCGACGACGACCGTATACCCTTTCCCGCCGGGCACAAGCTCAAAACGGCCCGGAACGCCGGTCAAGCTTTCCAGTCCTTGACGGATTGCTTCCAGCTCCATACCCAAAGAATAACCAAGCGCCGCTGCCGCCAGCGCATTATACACATTAAAACGGCCTAGTAAATTAAGGGTAACCCGTATCCTTCCCGCCGGCGTAACCAAGGTAAACTGTGTTTCGTGCATTGTACTGACAACCTGTTCTGCCCGGATCTGCGCCTCCGGGGCGAAGCCGTAACTGAGGACCGGCCGGCAGTCCGCGGCAATCAGGCGGCCATGCTCATCATCAATATTAATGATCGCGAGAGCGTCCGGGGGAAGATCCTTAAAGAATTGTGCTTTCGTCCGGAAGTAATCGTCGAAGGTGCGGTGAAACTCCAGATGCTCCCGGGAAATGTTCGTAAAGATACCACGGAGAAAAGATAAACCGGCAATCCGCTTCAGCGCAATCGCGTGCGAAGAAACCTCCATCACCACGTATTCCATGCCCGCCTTGACCATTTCTGCCAGTAATTGCTGGAGTTCCAACGCAACCGGTGTCGTGTTCTTTGACGGAAGCCTCTGATCGTTAATTAAGTTTGCAACCGTTCCGATCAAGCCGGTCTTTAAACCGGTATTCATCAGGAGGGACCGGATCAAGTAGGTAGTGGTCGTTTTCCCTTTGGTCCCAGTCACCCCGATCAGCTTCAGCTTGGCCGCCGGGTCGTCATAAAAGTTCTTTCCGGCCAAGGCCTGGGCTTCTTGGGTGCTTTCCACGATCACCCTGGTCACACCCGCCGCAACGTCGACCGCTTTCTCCACCATGACAGCGGCGGCACCCCGGGCAATCGCCTCGGGAACAAACTGATGTCCATCATGCCGGCTTCCCGTGAGGGCAATAAAAAGAGCCCCGGGTGTAACTTCTTGTGAATTCAATACTACAGTGGAGATTTCCGTTTCGAGATCTCCGGTTACATCAAGGACAGGGATCCCTTCTAAAATGTTTTTTAACTTCATTGGCCACACCTTTCCACAAAAAAATCAAACAAAGTGTTTACATGGTTATTTTTAACACTCTTTAGCATTTTATTCCACTTTGGTCTTGCCGGCTGCCACAAAATGAACCGTCACGGTCGCTCCCTGGGCCAACCTGCTCCCCGGCGCCGGGTCCTGCCGGAGCGCGATCCCGGAGCCGCTCACTGCCAATTGCAAACCCAATTCCGTGAGCCGCTTTTCCACCGCAGGCAAGGAAAGACCGGTCAGGTCGGGAACCAAGACGGTCGGCATTTCCTTTTGATAGTGTGACGCTTCATCATAATACAAGAGAATCGTGGTTCCGGGTTTGACCGTGACGCCCGCCTTGGGACTTTGCGCAATCACGTACTCGCCCGTCCCCAGTTCCCGGTAGTTCAACCGTGACTGTTTTAAGATCCTAATCGCATCCGCGCGCGGGAGGCGTAAGAGATTGGGAACAACAACAGAACTTTCGCCACTGCTTTGCCCCATTCCTTCCCCTTTTTGCTGAGGTTTCACGCCTAAATACTTAAGTGTTTCGCCGACAATCGTCGAAAAAAAAGGCGCCGCAATCACGCCGCCGTATTTCACCGGTCCCTGCGGCTCATCGAGGATAATAATCCCGGCTACCCGTGGCTTTTCCACCGGGGCAAACCCGATGAAGGAGGCAATCCGCTCTTGGCCGTAAATCCCACCCTGCGGCTTTTGGGCTGTTCCCGTCTTTCCGGCCACCGTATAACCCTCGATCCGCGCCCGGTTCCCCGAACCGTTCTCCACCGCCGACTGGAGGATCAGACTTAATTCCGCCGCCGTTTCCGGCGAAAGAACCCTGCGGATTTTGTGGGGCTCAAACCGCGTGATCACTTCTTTCCCATCGGACGACCTGATCTCCTTCACCAAACGCGGTTGTAACAGTTCCCCCCCATTTGCCACCGTCGCCAGTGCATTCAGCAATTGTAAGGGAGTAACCGAGATCCCCTGGCCGAAACCGATCGTTGCCAATTCCACATTTTTAATCCGGGAACGGTGCGGAATAATTCCCTTGGCTTCGCCCGGAAAGTCCACCCCCGTTTGTTGCCCGAAACCAAAAGCCTCGATATACTGGAGAAATTTATCCGTCCCGAGTCTGAGCGCTAAAGAGGCAAAAACTGGATTACAGGAGTTTTCAACCGCTTCGGTAAATGTTTGACTGCCGTGTCCCCCGGCCCGCCAACACCGCAGGCGGCGGTCTTCCACCACCAGAAAACCGGGATCAAAAAAGACGGAATTCCTGTGGACTACCCCTTCTTCAAGCGCGGCCGCCGCCGTCACGATCTTAAACGTGGACCCAGGTTCATACTGGTCGACCAGAACCCAGTTACGCCTTACCGCGCTTGGGTAATCAGCATAATGGTTCGGATCAAAGGTCGGGTAATTGGCCAGCGCTAAAATCTCGCCGGTCATCGGGTCCATCAGAATCACGGCGCCGCGTTTCGCCCCGTTCTCGAGGACCGCTTTTTCGATTTCCCGTTCGGCGATGTATTGAATCACCTGATCGATCGTTAAGACCAGGCTGTAACCATTCTGCGCCTGAATAAATCGCCGTTCGCCCAAGGGGATATAATTACCCCGCGAGTCGTATTCGGCCTGCTCACTCCCTGGAATCCCGCGCAGATACCGGTCATAATAGTTTTCGATCCCTTCCAAACCTTGATTATCAATACCGGTAATCCCAAGGATATGCGCAGCCAAACTTCCCCTCAGGTAAAAGCGTTGCGCCTTTTGGGCAACTTCGACCCCCGGGATCCGGGCTTCCATAATCTCTTGCACCTCTTCCGGGTGCGGTTTCATCTTCAACCAGACAAACGAAGTCTTTTTAATCAACCGGTTGTAAACGTCATTGACGGGGAGTTTTAATTTTTCCGCAATTACCTCGGCATCAGCCTTCGGGTTTTTTACCTGATATGGGATGGCATAGATTGATTCCGTATCAAAACTAAAGGCAAGGGTGTTCATATTCCGGTCAAAGATCGTTCCGCGCATCGGTTCGACCCGGATATCGCGGAGCCGCTGTTCTTCGGCAATTTTTTGGTAGTAACCGGCTTTAATCCCCTGAATAAAGAAAAGACGACCGATCAATACTCCTATGATGCCAAAGATGCTCAATAGAAGTAAAGTCGTACGTCTTCTGATCACTAAGCGGTTTAACCCTTGCAACCGAGGACACCCCCTAAGACTCGTCAGTTGCTCCAATCAACCCCGGCCAAGGTACGCCCCAATCCAGACAGCCAACCGGTCAATCTGGTCGCCATACTTCCTTCCGGCAGATAATCATCCAGTTCCAACAAGGAAGGAGGCAAAATAGGATTAGGCGGAAGCAGTTGCTGGTAACTTGATGAAACCGGAACTTGATCGGCGGCCAATTGTCCTTGCCCGTTCAAAGCAAGTTCCTCTATATACTGAAGGGAAAGATGATCGGCCAATTCACATTGGAGCCAGCCAATCCGGCGGTCAATCTTTTTCAATTCGGACTGGAGCTCTGCCAACCGAAACTGTTGTTGGGCTAAAAGAGCCTGCATAATTGCGTTGGCGATGATCAGAAAGATAATAAAACCTCCGAGCCAAAGCAACCGGCGGAGCTTCTTCTTGTCGATAACAACCTTTTTTAATGGCCTGGACCGTACCTCGGGTAACGGTTCCGGTGAAAATTGTCTGGCCTTAGCTGTTACCATTTTTATGCTCTCCCTTCCTACCCTATACCAGTTTATAGGCCGCTCTTAGCTTTGCACTTCGACTTCTGGGATTTTCCGCAATTTCTTCATTCGTCGGAATAACCGGTCGTGGAGTAAGAATCTTGATCTCCGGCCGGCCTCCGCACTGACAAACGGGAAGATTGGACGGACAACGGCAGGCCTGCGCTTTCTGTTTAAAAGTATGTTTCACGATCCGGTCCTCCAGCGAATGGAAACTGATCACCACAATCCGGCCGTGCGGCTTCAAACAAGCAATTCCCTGTTCTAATCCTTCCTGGAGGACCTCCAGTTCCCGGTTGACAGCAATGCGCAGCGCCTGGAAAGTACGGCGGGCCGGATGCGGTCCTTCCCGGCGTGCCGCAGCCGGGATTGCCGCCTTGATTACGGCGACCAATTCCCCGGTCGTCCGGATCGGCGCTTTTTTCCGGTGTTCAACAATAAAACGGGCAATGCGTTCAGCCCACCGTTCTTCCCCATAATCCCGGATTACCCGTGTCAGATCATAAAGCGAATACGTGTTGACCAGATCGGCAGCCGTAAACTCCTGAGCCGGATTCATCCGCATATCGAGCAACGCATCATGCTGGTAAGAAAAACCGCGTTCCCCGCTGTCCAGTTGGAGGGAAGAGACTCCCAGGTCAAGCAGGATTCCGTCGACGGCAGGGATCGACTCTGCCGCGAGAAAACTTGCCAAAGCGTGGAAATTGCCATGGCGCAAGATCAAGCGCCCGGGAAAGCCGGCCAGCCGGTGCCGGGCAATTAGTAAAGCATTTTCATCCTGGTCAATCCCGAAGAGAACACCGGAGGCACCCAGCCGCTGCGCAATTAACGCGGCATGTCCCCCCAAGCCAATCGTTCCGTCGAGGATAACCTCTCCTGGCTGAGGATTCAGATATTTAATTACTTCCGCCGGCAGCACCGGTTGGTGAGTAAATTCTGCCATGAACGACCTTTCTTTATGACGAATCTGAATTTATTGACCAAGCCTTATGCAATTGCTCAGAGACCAATCCCCACGATCTTTTCGGCCAAGGCTTCATACGATTCTTCCGCTTTAGAAGAATATTCTTCCCAGACTTCCTTCGCCCAAATCTCGACCCGGGTTGAGACGCCTAGTATATAGAGGTCTTTATTGATCCGGGCATGCTCGCGGAGGTTCTGGGGAATGGAGATACGCCACTGCTTGTCCGGTTCACACTCAACCGCTCCGGAGAAAAACATCCGGACAAAAGCACGGGCATCGGCCTGTGTAGTGGAGAGGGTTTTCATTTTCTCTTCCATATTGCTCCATTCGGTGAGTGGATAGACAAAGAGTGAATGGTCAAGCCCGCGCGTCAGGATAAATTTTTCCCCCAATCCTTCGCGGAGCTTCGAGGGGATAATGAGTCGGCCTTTATCATCCAGCGAATGCTGGTATTCCCCCATAAACAAGGCTCTTCACCTGGCCTCTCCACTTTACTCCATTTTCCTCCACTTCCACCACTGTATTATCCATAATGCCCCAAAATCAACGATTTGTCAAGGGGTTTCGGAAAAAAATCGTCTCTCTGTTATTTCCTGCCAATAAAATGCATAAAAAAAAACCTCCGTTAGAGGCTTTTCCCTTCCCCAAACACGATCGTGGCCACCAAAATGAGCAACCCGACAAGAATCAGGACATCAAGAGCGTTGGGGACAATCAGGCATTTAATTAAGCTGAGCACCGTCACTCCGAACAACAGGACGCGACCTACCGGCCGGAAAGAAGGATCCATCTCTCTCCTCCTGTCCATCGAGATTCGTCGCCCGCGTACCGGCTTCCCTCTCCTTCTCGCCGTTCGTTACTGGCCGTTTTGGGGGCAAGCGACTATGCCATTATATGCTGTGCTCCGCTTTTTCGTGACAAAAAAACAGAAACCGAGAAGCGGTTCTCGGTCTCTGCTTAGCTTTGCTTTTGTTCCAAGAGGAGCGCTTTACGGGAGAGGTTAATCCTTCCTTGCCGGTCAATCTCGATCACCTTGACCAAAATCTCATCACCGATGTTCACCACATCTTCCACTTTGGCCACCCGCTCCAAGGCCAATTGCGAGATATGTACCAAACCTTCTTTCCCGGGCAGGATCTCGACAAAGGCCCCAAAGTTCATAATCCGGACAACCTTACCCAAATAGGTCTTGCCGACCTCAACATCACTGGTCAACCGCTCAATGATTGCCTTCGCTTCCTCCCCGGCCTTCGAATCCATGGACGAGATGAAGACGCGGCCATCATCTTCAATGTCAATCTCGACCCCTGTCTCTTCAATAATCTTCCGGATCATCTTTCCGCCGGGTCCGATCACATCCCGAATCTTATCGGGATCGATCGTCATCGTAATCATGCGTGGTGCATAAGCCGATAATTCGGGACGCGGTTCGGCGATAGCTTCCGCCATCTTATCAAGAATGAACAAACGCCCTTTTCGCGCCTGTGCTAAGGCTTCTTGTAGGATCTCCTTCGAGATGCCGGAGACTTTAATGTCCATTTGGACCGCAGTCACACCGTCACGGGTCCCGGCAACCTTAAAGTCCATGTCGCCCAGGTGATCCTCGAGTCCTTGAATATCGGTCAGGATTGTAAACTGATCCTGATACTTGACGAGACCCATCGCAATCCCGGCCACCGGTTTTTTAATCGGTACGCCGGCATCCATCAGCGCCAAGGTACTCCCGCAGACACTGGCCTGTGAAGTCGAACCGTTTGACTCCAGAACCTCGGAGACGACCCGGATTGTATAGGGGAATTCTTCTTCGGATGGAATAACCGGCAGTAAAGCCCGTTCCGCTAAAGCACCGTGCCCGATCTCCCGCCGGCCCGGTCCCCGCATCGGCTTGACTTCACCGACGCTATAGGCCGGGAAATTATAGTGGTGAATGTAACGTTTGGATTCTTCGTCTTCAAGGCCTTCCAGGATCTGCTCTTCACTGCTCCGGCCCAAAGTAACCACGGACAGGACCTGGGTTTGTCCACGGGTAAATAACCCGGAACCATGGGTGCGAGGTAAAACACCAACTTCGCAGCTGATCGGGCGGATTTCATCAAGTTCCCGCCCGTCGATCCGCTTCCGCTCTTCCACGATCATTCTTCTTACTTCATTCTTGATGATCGCATCAAGGGCTGTACTGATGTCGCGGGCTTTCTCCGCATAAACTTCTTCGCCAAGGTTGTCCAGAAAATGCTGGTGGGTTTCTTCCTTCACCTGGTCAATGAGCGCTTCGCGCTCCAGTTTTTCGCTGGTGGTCAGCGCGGCAATCAGCTTTTCCGTGGCAAAGGCTTTCACGGCCTCGACAATCTCGGGATCGGGCTCGTACAACTCCACGGCCAGCGGTTCTTTTCCGATCTCCGCTTTAATCTCTTCCTGGAAAGCAACCAGCTTTTTGATCTCTTCATGCCCAAAAAGGATGGCTTCCAGGATCTGCTCCTCCGGCACCTCTTTAGCCCCAGCTTCCACCATCATAATCGCATCTTTGGAGCCGGCGACGATCAGGTCGAGATCACTGAGCTCCGCTTGTTTCGAGGTAGGATTGATGACAAATTCGCCGTTCACCCGTCCAACATGAACACCGGCGATTGGCCCCTGGAAAGGAATCTCTGAGATGGAAAGGGCGGCAGAAGCGCCAATCATTGCCGTCGTATCGGCGGGACAATCCGGATCAACGGACAGAACCGTCGCGACCACCTGCACATCATTTCTAAATCCATCCGGAAACAGCGGGCGGATTGGGCGATCGATCGTCCGGGCGGCTAAAATGGCACTCTCTGTCGGCCGTCCTTCCCGGCGCAGAAAACTGCCGGGAATTTTCCCCACCGCGTAGAGCTTTTCCTCATAATCAACGAGGAGTGGAAAAAAGTCAATCCCTTCCCGGGGTTGCGGGGAGACAACTGCCGTCACTAAGACAACTGTATCCCCGTACCTGACCATGACGGCCCCGTTTGCTTGTTTCGCCATTTTGCCGGTTTCAATAATTAAGGGCCGGCCGGCCAGTTTATATTGATATTTCTTCAAGGTTAAACCCCCTTTCTACCTTCTTCAAACAGACCTTCTCCCAGAGTTTGTGCAATTTTATTATGACCAAATACAGAAAGAAAAGCGGGTAGCCCCGCTTCCTTTTCCTACTTCCGTAGGCCAAGACGTTCGATGATCGAACGGTACCGCTGAAGGTCTGTTTTATAGAGATAGTTTAATAAACCTCTCCGTTGTCCAACCATTTTCAACAAACCGCGGCGCGAATGATGATCCTTCTTGTGTACCTTCAAGTGCTCGGTCAGGTAGTTGATCCGCTCGGTCAGAATCGCAATCTGAACCTCGGGGGAACCGGTATCACCCTCATGCCGCTGAAATTTCTTGATAATTTCGGCCTTTTGTTCTAAATTCAGCACCAAATTCACCTCCTTACTGTTTTAACCCGCCAATCCGAGAAGCCCGCCGGAGGAAACGGTCGTCCCAGAAAGGGGTGGCATCTTAATGCCTTTGCGTAGTAGAACTACGCAATAAATTTTACCATAATTCGAAAGCGGTGTAAATCATTATTATTCAACGCCACGGTAAAAATGGCCCCTCGTTAACCCCTGCCCGACGGCTGCTTCGAGAACGGTTTCGCCTTGCTGGTCAACACCCTTCATTAATCCTTCCTGAAAAAGATCGATGACCCGGCCGGCCACCGCCGGAGGTTGGTGGCGCAGTTCCAAGCGGAGACTGAGCCTAAAATCCTTTAAACCTTCCAGCTCCCGGTATAAAGAAAGATACCTGCTGTTGAGAAGATGCATCCGGCAAAATTCATCCGTCAGGACCGGAAAGACGTACCCTTTACGGTCCCGGAGCGCAAACCGGTTGTGCCGGCAAGGCCGCGGACAAATCCGGGGCGGCTGCTTGCCTACCCAAGTCCCGACCGGACAAAACTGGGAGATCATCAGTTCCAAAGCCCCAAAGACCAAAAGCTCAACTTCAGGGTCTGCCAATTCCTTCCGCTTCAAGAGCGCCAAAATTTCTTTCCGTGCTAATTCAGGAGAAAGGGTGACTCCTTTCAGGTTGGCCGCTTGTAACAAGGCTACCGCATAGGTATTAAAAACCGGCAAGGTGTGGTTGGCATAGACCGGTAAATCCGTAAATTCTCTTACCATTTGCAGGTTTCCCAAGTGGGAGACGAGAAACCCGTCGGGTGCAAGTTTACAACAAAACCGGAGGTAATCTTCGATCCTTCTCCGCTCCCGCTCCCTGGTAATACGCGGCAGGGCAATCACGGCCCGGACCCCTTTTCCCCGCGCCAGCCTTACCGCTTCCGTCAGGTTCTGTTCATTCCAGGTGAAGCCGGGGACCAAACTTTCCCCGCCAACGATCACTTTCTGCACCGCTTCCTTCGCCAGGGCTTGTTTTAAAATCTCAAGCGTCCCGGCGTAAACCGTAAGAAAAGAGGGGCCACGGCGGTGCTGTTCAGAGGATACCGGTGCACCGATGCTGGGCGCCACCTTAAGCGGCAACGGTTGTCGATGACAGTCGGCCAGAATCTCCCGTTCGAGCAGCGCGACGGCTTCTCTTCGAACTTGGTTTAATTGGCTGAAAGGAAGCATTGGCCGGCCTTCGATCACCGCACAAAATCCGGTAGCCCGGAAGGGCGTCTCCCCCATTCGCGTCAAGTGGTTCTTCAGCGTTTCCTCGGTCAACGGGTGTTTCTCCGCTTCCGCCGCCGGCACGGCCGAAGCCACGGTTACGGTCTTCCCCAAAGCCGAAAGCGCCAAAGTCAACGGCCGGCCCGGTACAACCTGGACTTTGAGTGTGCATGGCTGTTGCGCGGCCGGATAATCATTCCGTTTCATTAGTTCAATCTCTTCTTGCAAACGGTGGGAGGAGGTTAAAAAAACGCGGTCACCCGGTTTGACCTGGTCAGGCAGGGCAAACCAGGCCTCTGTCCCGGCTGGTGCTACGTGTACCCTCTCCCCGCCCACTTTTAGGTCTTCAACAATCGTTCCGACACGTCCGCCTACTTTGACCCAGATTTCCAGGCCATCCCCTTCCTGGATCTCTTCCTCCAAACCAACCAGAACTCTCCTTCTTTTCCCGTCATACTCTTTCACCCGGCCGACAAAGCGCCCCCGGTTACTGGGGCGCACCGGACTCATGAGGTCGGGACCAAGGTCACCGTTAAAATAACCGGGAGATAATCCCCGGTTAAAAACCGACTCCAATTCCTGAAGCGCGCCCGGGTCAGTGGCAAAGCGCTCCGGGTCCCCGGCCATCCGGTCTAAGGCGGCGCGGTAATTCTTAACAACAGTCCCGACATATGCGGGGCCTTTCATCCGTCCTTCGATTTTTAAAGAACAAACGCCGGCTTCGCTTAACCGGGGAAGGAAAGGCAGCAGGCAAAGATCCTTTGGGGAGAGCAGGTGCTGGCCGCTGGTAGCCGTTGTGGACAGTTCTACTCCATCCTGTAGGAGTGTGTAGGTTAACCGGCAGGGCTGCGCACACCGGCCGCGGTTTCCACTCCGCCCGCCGATTAAACTGCTGAACAGACATGCTCCGGAATAAGCTACGCAAAGCGCCCCATGGACAAAGACTTCCAGTTCCACCTGGCAGTTCTGCTTAATCGCTTTAATCTCTTCAAAGGAGAGTTCACGGGCGAGAATGACCCGCGCCACGCCCAAGTTTTGCAGGAAACGGGCGCCGGCGCTGTCATGGACGGTCATTTGCGTACTGGCGTGGACCGGAAACGACGGCCAGTTTTCACGGATTAAAGAGAGGACGCCCAAATCTTGCACAATAACCGCATCTGTTCCGATCTGATAAAGAAAAGCAATGAAAGACAATAATTCATCCAACTCTTCCTGCTTGATTAGTGTATTGACCGTCACATAGAGCTTTCTTCCGCGGAGATGGAGATAATCGGCAGCGCGGGCCAGTTCCTCCTGGCCAAAGTTCGGGGCATATTGACGGGCGGAAAAAGATTTCCCGCCCAGGTAAACAGCATCTGCACCGGCCGCCACCGCCACTTTTAAGGTCTCCCAGTCCCCGGCCGGAGCTAATAACTCTGGGATTGCCACTGACATTTCTTCGTCTTCTTCTCCTTTACGCAACCAACTTGTCCATTTCTTCACTGGTTATAAACTAAAACCAACGACATTGCTTCTTCCGCAGACCGGGCAGATTGTCGACGGGAAAACCACTTCCTGGTCTGTCCAGATCTCGCATTTGGTCCCGGTGATAAAAGTCTTGCCTTCCCAGGGACAGCGCCGGTAGAAAAGATGAAAACCTTCAAAGGTTTGACAACCGTCACTGCGCCGGCCACAGAAACGGCATTCAAAAAGGGGGAAGTAAAAAAGACCGTTCTTCGCCCGCCCATGGTAACGGACTTCCCCCCCGCAGGCAATACAGGTACTGCCGTCGAGATCTTCATAATCAATTGTCCGGAATTGCACACCCTCCGGGGTAATGAAGAGCTTCGGAACATTGGCCGGGAGCGCCCGTTCCTGCAGAAAATAAAAAAAGGGGGCCAGTTTAAGCACATCCTCGGCCAAAGTGGACTCAACTAATGGTTTTTGCACAAAATCCCACGGCAACGAGGAGAGGAACAACAAGATCAGTACCCAGACAATCAAAACTTTAAAGGCGCCAAAAAACGCCCCGGCTAAACTGTCCAAAGTAGAAAGGGCGGTATTTCCGGTCAGCTTCTTCCATTTCCGGGCGGTTAATGCCACCACGGTGCTGATCCCGACCATCACCAGGATAAACCCTAATATATTCCCAAGGTTCTCCGAAACATTCAGCAAATCCGCCAGCATTGGTCCGAGGCGCCCGTAAAAGTAGAACGCCAGGACAAGGGCGGCAATGGAACCCAGTAAGCCCAAAATTTGCTGTACAATCCCACTTTTGAACCCGCGGAAAATAAAAATAAGCAGCGAAATTAGGATTGCCCAATCTAAAAAAGCTAAATTCATTGCTGTTTTCCTCCAGCCTTGCTAAAAAAAGGCTATTTGGCCTCTTGTATTAATCTTACCAGGTTCTCGTGTTCTATACGGAGTTTAACCATTTCATCCGCCAACTGCAATGCCACCAGGATCGCCAGCTGCGTTTTGGACAATTTGGCAGCACCGTGGGCTTTCTGGATCGCGTCAATCTTGGTTTCAATCTGTTTGACCAATTCATCTACATACTCGGCCGATTCAGCCCCGACCACGTTATATTCGTCGCCCATGATTTGAATGGTTACGCGATTCTGAACCGGTTTCTCCGTATTTTTGGTGATCAAAGATGACACCACCTAATCCTTTATCCCATAAGTATTTGACAAAAAAAAGAAAACTCCTTCTTTCATTAATATATGGGCAAACTGGTAAACCCTCTAGCTCAATAACTGAGTGATCGCCGGCTGCGCGACAAACAGGAGGAGACTGCCCACCGCCATCATCAGGTCTTCCGGTTGCCACCGGAGCATGGTGGAACGGAGTAACAGCTCACGGCAGCTATGGAGATAGAAGAGTTCCTCGGTCCGGGCCTCATTCCCCGGGACCAGACGGGTCAACATCACTTCCAACTGCCGCTCAAGTTCGTCCAAAGCCGGGCGGACATGGCTCCGGAGCCGGTCGCGGAAACCGGCTAACAAGCAAACGATACTGCCAACCAAAAGGGCGACGGCTACCCGGCTGAAAAGTTCCCAGGAAAGATTGGTGGCGAACCGCAGACGGTAAAACCATAAAATCATCAGCGCCGCATAGAAAAAGCCCAGCTTCATTACGGACGATAAAACTTCCTCTCCTGCTTTCCTTCTTTGGGCCAAAGAGTTCAGGTCAAACCCGAAGGGCTGCGGGTTGCCGGTCACCTCCCAAACAATCACCGCGGTGATTTCAAAGACCATGCCTAACCAGAGGGCATTAATCCCCTGATCAAAAAGGCTTAAAGTATAAGTCAGCGCGGGAAGTTTGTTCATCGTCAGGCAATGGGTAAAAACCACCGTAAACAGGAAGGTACCGGCAAAACCAAGCAGCAACATCCGGCCATCACGACATCGCGGAAAAAAGTAAAAACGGCCAACCCAAACCAAGAAACAAAAGAAAACCCGAAAAAGCAGTGCAGAGGAATGATGAGCCCCAAAGAGCAAGGGTTCCAAGCCGGAGTTGAAGACTGAGACGAGCAATTGCAAGATCAGTAAGGCGCACAAAGCCAGCTTTTCCCGCTTTTTGACCGACAGTTCCGTCAAAATAATGACCCCCTCCTTTCAGGAAAGATTATGAAAGGGAGGGGGTAATTATTACTCGGGAACCGGCAGTACCTTCGTTCTCACAAACTAGGCTGTCCGGATCTGGGCTCCAAACTTTGTGGTGGCCGCCTGGATGATCCGCTCCATCACCGCATTCACCTCATCATCCTTCAAGGTCCGCTCCTCCAGCCTAAACGTCAAGGAAAAAGCGATACTCCGGTATCCGGCCTGAATTTTTTCCCCTTGATAGACATCGAAGAGTTGCACTGCTTCCAGCTTTTCCTCGCCGTTTTCGTAGAAGACCGCCATGACCTCTTCGACTTTGACCTTCTCCGGTAAAACTAAGGCCAGATCCCGCAGGATGGGCGGGAATTTCGGCAAAGCTTTAACTTGCACAACCTCTTTGCGCGCTGCCTGCCATAGTTTCTCCAGGTTGATTTCGAAGAGGACGATGGGGGCAACCAGATCAAACTCCGCCTTGATCTGCGGATGAATCTCGCCAACGATGCCCAGTTGTTCCCCGGCGTACTCCAGAAAGGCGGTCCGCCCGGGGTGGAGGACCGGATGTTCGCCCCGGCGGAAGGTGACCTTTTCCACCCGGAGGGCGTCGAACAGGGTCTCAAGCAACCCTTTCCCGTCATAATAATCAACCTCGCGGTCGTTCTGGTTCCAGGCCGGAGCAAACATCTTTCCACTGAGGGCACCGGCCAGATGTTCCGGCTCCTCCGGCAGGCTCCCCGCCGTCGCCGGAAGATAAACATGCGCAATCTCAAAGACCTGCAAATCATGCTGATTCCGACGGGCGTTATAACTCAAAGTATCGATTACCCCGGTGAAGAGCGTTGTCCGCATCAGCGAGGCATCTTCACTGAGCGGCACCATCATCCGGACGGCATTTCTTAAGGGGTGGCCGGCCGGAATGTTCAGCCGTTCAAACATACTCTCCCCATGGAAACTATAGGTTTTAATCTCACTCAAACCGCAGCCCAACAAGAGTTGGCGCACCTTCTCCGTAAATTCCTGCCGCGGCGTTAACTGGCCAACCATCTGGGCAGCCGGATAGGTGGCAGGAATCCGGTCATAGCCATAGATCCGGGCCACCTCTTCTGCGAGGTCGGCTTCTCCTTCAATGTCCAGCCGGTAGGATGGGGGTAGCAGATCACAACTGCCGTCCGGTTGCGTTTCGAACTTAAAGTTAAGCCGTTGGAAGATCGCCAAGATCTCCGTGCTCTCCAGCTTCGTCCCCAAAAGACCGTTGATCCGCTCGGGGCGGAACCGGATTTTTCGGGGAGCGGAAGGACAGGAATTAAAATCGATCACACCCTTCGCCACCCGGGCAATCTGCAGTTGCTGGGCTAAATGGGCCACCCGGTCCAAGGCCAGCGGAACCGTCTCCGGATCCAGTCCTTTCCCGAACCGGATCGCCGCTTCGGAGCGGAGGGCAAAATACTGCGCTGTCCGGCGAATACTCACCGGCGAAAAATAAGCCGCTTCCAGGAAGACGGTCTTTGTCGCCGCCGTCACTTCACTATGGGCGCTCCCCATCACCCCGGCAATACACTGCGCTTGAACGGCATCGGCGATCACCAACTGGCCGCGGGTAAGCGTCCTCTCTTGACCGTCAAGGGTGATCATCACCTCGTTCTCCCGCGCCGACCGGACGACCACCTTTTGCTCCTTCATTTGCTCCAGATCAAAGGGATGTAACGGCTGGTTCAATTCTAACATTACGTAGTTGGTCAGATCCACCATGTTATTGATCGGCCGCATCCCAGCCGCGAGCAACCGGGCTTTCAACCACAGAGGAGATTCGCCCAGCTTGAGATCGAGCAAGACACGCCCGGCATACCTGGGGGCCAGTTCCGGATTGAGGACTTCAATCCGCACAAACTGTTCAACCGGTTCCGCTCCTTCCTCGACCCGGAAATCAGGTAACTTGACCTCGGCACCGGTGAGCGCGGCCACCTCCCGCGCCACGCCCAACATCCCGTAGCAATCCGCCCGGTTGGGCGTCAATTCGAGAACCAAAACATGATCATCCAACCCAAGTACGCTGTCAAGGCTAGCCTGTAAAGAGGTACCCGCCGGCAAGACCATGATCCCGGTTGACTTGCGGGCCAGGCCCAGTTCTTCCTCCGAACAGAGCATCCCTTGGGAGCGGACCCCGTGGAACTCAACTGCTTCAATCTGCCGCCCGTCCGGAAGGGTCACCCCGGGCAGGGCAACCGGCACCAGATCCCCACTTTTCAGGTTCTGGGCGGCGGTGACCACCGTCACCTCCCCGTCGGCCAGCCGGACCCGGCAGATCAGCAGCCGGTCCGCTTGCGGGTGGTGTTCAATCTTGAGAATTTCACCTATCTTCAAGGAGCGGTAGGGCGCTCCAAAATCAATGATCTCATCGACTTCCAGTCCGGCCATGGTCAATTTCTCGGCAAGTTCGGCCGGGCTTAACTGAATTGGCACATAGTCGCGTAACCAGTTATAAGAGACTCGCACTGAAGTTTCCCTCCCCTACTTGAATTGGCTGAGAAAACGGAGATCGTTCTCGTAAAAGTGGCGGATGTCGGTAATCCCGTAACGGAGCATGGCGATGCGCTCCACGCCCATCCCAAAGGCAAACCCGGAATAGACCTCGGGATCATAATTCGCCATCGCCAGGACTTTGGGATGGACCGAACCGGCGCCTAAAATCTCAAGCCAGCCGGTGTTTTTACAGACCCGGCAGCCCCGGCCCTGACAGCCACAGGAAACATCAACTTCGGTACTTGGTTCGGTGAACGGAAAGAAACTCGGCCGGAGCCGGACGGTCCGGTCTTCTCCGAAGAACTTCTTGACAAAGACGGTTAAAACACCTTTCAAATCGCTGAAGGTGATATTTTTATCCACGAGCAACCCTTCGATCTGGTGGAAGATCGGCGAATGGGTCGCATCCAGGGCATCACGCCGGTAGACTCTCCCAGGCACGATAATCCGGACCGGTTGCGGGTAAACTTTCTCCATCGTCCGGACCTGGACGGGAGAAGTATGGGTCCGTAAGAGAATCTTGTCGGTAATATATAAGGAATCGTGCATCTCCCGCGCCGGATGCTCCGGGGGGATGTTCAGCGCTTCAAAATTATAATAATCCAACTCGACTTCCGGACCCTCGGCCACCGAAAAGCCCATCCCCAAGAACGTAGTGGTAATCTCCTGGATAATCTGTTGCAAGGGGTGCGGATGGCCCCGCCGGGGCCGGCGCCCCGGGAGTTCCACGTCCAGCCGTTCGCTCTCCAGTTTTCGCTGTTTTTCAAGGGTTAAGAGTTCTTGTTCACGGCTGGTGAGATACTCCTCCAACTCTTGCCGGACCTCATTGATGATCTTCCCGAAGAGCGGACGTTCTTCCGGCGAAAGGGTCCCCAACTGCCTCGAGTATTGGGTAAACAAACCTTTCTTGCCAAAAAACTTAAGACGGACTGCCGCCAACTCCTGCGAGGACGCGGCCGCCCCTGCCTCCTGAAGGCCTTGTGCTAAGAGTGCTTTCAGTTCTTCCTGCATTTCCTAACATCCCTCCAATTCAAGCGCACCAATTTAGGTTGAGGCTTTTAACTTAATTAAACATAGATAAAACAAAAACCTTCCGACCCAGTTAGGGACGAAAGGCTACTTCCGCGGTACCACCCATATTAGTCTTACAGACTCAACTCAGCGATATTTGACTGACGTCCAAATATCTTTTCCGTAACGGTGGAAACCGGCACAGCCTACTCTACATTTCAGCCGGCGACTCCAGAAGGAACTCAACCGTCATCCCGGGGAATGTTCTCAATTACCCATTCCTCCCTGTACCGTTCATAACGGTCTCTTTTTCTTTCTTCGTCTTTCTTTTCTTTACTCTAATTGAGATTAATAAATTCCTTATATAACAGGTATGCAGTGATCGAACCGGTAATCTCAAAAAGTCTCCAGAAAAATTCTGCGGAAAGGATCATAAAACCCCTCCCCTTCTATTATTCTGGTCACCTCTGTCCGCCATTTATTCACATTATAGCATAAGCCCCTCCACTTTACAAGTACTTAACGTCAGCAAAAAATATATAAAAGCGGGAGATTTTGAAAGGTGGGGCAAAAATAAAAAAAAGCAGGAAACCCCTGCTTGATCTTTCTTTATGGTGGGGAGGAGCGGGCTCGAACCGCTGACCTCTACGATGTCAACGTAGCGCTCTAACCAACTGGGCTACCCCCCCCGAAGCAAAATTAATGATAACACAGAAAATTGGATAAGTCAATAGGTTTTTCAAAAAAGGCAGAAAAACCAACCAAAGACCTTCCCGCGACCGGTATGATCATTCGCGCTGAATGGGGACAAGGCATTTTCTAATCCTGTCAGCGGAAGAGATTAGTGCAAAAAAACAGATTATGTAAGTTAACTTATTGACACAAAAGGTATAGAGCACCGGTGACAACTGATAGGAACTATATAAAAGCGCGGGTAGTAGATAAAAGACAGCCGCCACCAACCGGCCCAAAAAATCAAAGATGAAAACCTTATTTCCTTCACGAAGTCTTTTTAGATAAATGGAGGTAAATACAAATTCGGTAAATTTCACAAAAACAAGGAAGATAAACCAGAGTGGAACAATCCTAAAGGAATGCAAGACCAAATAAGAGAGGAACATAAAAAAGAAGTCAGCCAGCAGATCCAGGACGGCCCCGCCGGGAGAGACCGTCCCCCATAAGCGGGCAAGCTTGCCATCCAGATAATCGGTGAAAAAGATTAAACCGAGAAGAAAAAGGGGAATCCCTATTTCGCTAAAGCGAGCGAAAATATAATAATTCACAAGCAAAGTCAAAACGATCCGGGAAAAAGTAATAAGATTTGGGAGTATTCCCCTCCAACGATTTATCATCTTCTCGGTAAGTACTGTCATTTTTGCGCCAATTCAAGACCCAGATCGTAAGCACTCTGCTCTTTGGATGAAAACTTCACTTTTTTGACGACATTCAAGCCGGCAAGCATCCCGTCCAGACGTTCAAACTCTTCCGTCTGAGCAAGTCCACCGGTGGCAAACAGAACAATGCGGGGCGACTCCCCTGTTGCTTTTACCAACTGCGGGCAAACCTGTGTCAGATAGTTGGTAAGCGCTTTGGTTAATTGCCCGGCATAGGTCGGTGAACCAAAAATAACCAGTTCATACCCAGACAAATCGGTAGAAAGATGCTTTCCTGGATGGTTGATCGTTACTCCATAACCGCCCGCGTTTATCCCAGCGGCCAATTCCCGGGCAATCCGAGTCGTAAACTTGGTGAAGCCTGGCTGGTAAATGATCATGGCTTTCTTCGTGATTCCATCCTTACCTGATAAGACCTGTTCGTTGTCGCCCTTTGGCTTATTGGCCGCGGTAACTACACCCACAAACAAAACCATAAAGACCAAGAGTAAAGTAAATAAAACGCCAATTCCGTTCAAGATGTACTTCATTCTTTTTCCTCCTTAAATGAAATATTTATTCCTTCCGTGCCAGCAATCCATTAAAGAGCAGCTTAAATTCCTGCTCAACAAGTCTTTCGATTTGTTCTTCCGGGATGTTTCCTTCAATAATAATTTTAATAATCAAGCCAAAGACGGAGGTCCAAATGATCTGCGCCGTCAATTCCGGATCACAAGGCGTGAATTTACCGAGCTCAACACCTCTCTGAATCACCTCTCCCAAGGCCTGAAGAGTCCGACTACGCTGCATGATTCCTTTGGTCAGGAGAGATGTTTTTGCCAAAATTGAGGGGTTTTCGCTCAACAAAAATGTTTTATACTCTTCCGGTGCCTTCAGCGCAGCCTTGAGGTACTTGGTAAATACCTCCTTAATTTCAGTTTCCGGTTGCGTTTCGTTCCGCGGGACAGAGGCGATGGAAGCCAGGATTCGTTCATATCCTTCGTTGACTATGGCTTCAATAATCTCTTCCTTATCTCGGAAGTAATGATAGACAATCCCCGGTGAATAATCGATTAACCTTGTAATCTTCCGGATTGACAATCCTTGAAATCCCTCTTCCGCGACCACCTTGCGGGCCGCGTTCAGGATGTTCGCCTTGATTTCTTCCTGCTTTAGAAACTGGCGTTTTCTTCCCAAAGACCTCACCTGTCTTTATTTTTAAACAACGTTCAATAATTGTACACTGTTTATTTTACCAATCCTTTTTCACGTCGTCAAGCAATAACTATGGCTGTAGTTGTCAAGTCTGTGAAAATGTTATCCTAAACCATTACTGTGTTGAACCTTTCTGTTAAAATGTCACTTATACCTTGTTTTCCCCTGGTCTTTTCCTTATAATATTAATGTTCACCAGGGAATTACAGCTTCACTAAATGATCGTTTAACCGGAAAAAAACATACCGGCCACACTAAACTCGTCAATCATACAATTTATTACAATAATTGATAATCAATATTATTAATCCAGCAGGAGATGAAGATAAAGACATGACCTTTTGCCTAGATCCCCACGTCCATACGATCGGAACCAGTACTTGTGGCAAAGTGAACGGTGCCACCGTCGCCGAACTCTACAAAAAAGCCGGTTATGACGGGATCGTCATTACCAACCATTACCATGCGGAGTTTTTTACCCAGTTTGCAGCAAACCTCTCCTGGCAGAAAACGATCGATCTGTTCCTCTACGAGTACCACCAGGCCTGCGCGGCAGGGAGTAAACTTGGGTTAAAAGTCTTTTTAGGAATGGAGATACGATTTACCGATTCCCCCAACGATTACCTGGTTTATGGCTTTGATGAGGATTTTCTCCGCACCTACCCCAATTTACACCACCTTGGTTTAAAAGGATTTCGCGAACTGGTGGCCTCCCTGGCTCCTGCTTACCGGATCCTGATCTTTCAAGCGCATCCTTTTCGAGAGGGCTTGAACCCCGCCGCCCCGGATCTCCTGGACGGCGTCGAAGTGCATAACGGCAATCCCCGTCATAATTCATACAATCACCTGGCCGCGGCCTTCGCCCGGATTAATCAGCTGACCATGATCTCCGGTTCGGATTTTCACCGCTTGACGGATCTCGCCCGCGGGGGAATTCTTCTCCCCCAGCCAATTGAAACGGTCAACGATCTTGTCACTACCTTAAAGGAGAAGCGCGGGATCACTGTAATTACCAATCCCAGCCTTCCCCTTAGCTTCTGGCGGTTGAAAGCCTCATTCCGCAAAGACTTAAATAATGAACAGAGAACAAGTTAGGCTTGCCCGGCGGCGTAAGAAATCGGGACATATTTCCCCACCCAAAAATTTTTATCTTTCCCTCAAAAATTTTTGTAAAAAAGTATTGCATTTTTTTCTCTCATATGCTAATATTAAAATACGCTTCGCGGTAGGTTACCAAGGAGCGTAGAGCGCTCCGGTTGATAGGGCCCATCAGCTGCAGTTGCTCGCCTTTCTCTTGACCACGCCGGCAGTCAGAGAGAGTTTCGCAATTAAATCTATTCATCTTTTTCAAATATAAGATTCGCCACCTACACAGGTGGCTCTTTTCTTTTCCTTCCTCTTTTCCCCCAAAGCTAACCCGGCATCCTCATACTTCCCGTAAATCTGCAGATAATAATCTTAAACTTCTACCCAATCCAACAGGAGCAGCAGATGAGTACTTGCCGTCTTGACCTCCATGTCCATACGCGTGAGACCAGTTTTTGCGGGCGCACTAAAGGCCAAGTGGTTGCCGAGTTATATAAAAAAGCCGGTTATGACGGGATCGTCATTACCGACCACTATAATAAAGGTTATTTTCGCAGGCTCCCCACCTGGATGACCTGGGAAGAAAAGATCGACCGTTTTCTCCGCGGCTACCGCAGTGCCTACAAAGAAGGGGAAAAAATTGGCCTCAAAGTGTTTTTAGGGATCGAACTCAAATTCAATAAATCGCCCCGCGAGTTCCTGGTCTACGGGATCGATGAAGCCTTTCTGAAAGACCATCCCGAGCTTTATAAGTTAAACTTGGAAAAGTTCCGTCGCCTGGTCGACAGTTTGGCTCCCACGTATAAAATCCTAATCTTCCAGGCCCATCCTTTCCGTCCCGGTAACACCCCGGCCAACCCCGGCCTCCTGGACGGGGTTGAAGTCTACAACGGGAATCCCCACCAGAACTCCAATAATGAACTGGCCTTCTCCTTTGCGAAGAAACATAATTTAAAAATGATCTCCGGCTCAGATTTCCACCGCCTGCCTGATTTAGCCCGCGGCGGGGTGATTTTCCGGCAGACCATTAAAGAACCGGCCGATCTCACTGCGGCCTTGGAGTCGGGCGCCCATTACCAACTCATCACCAAAACGACCGTTCCCTTTTCATTTTTACGCCTGGCAACCCTCCTGGTCAACCAGGTCAAAAAGATAAGAAGAAGCAAAACGCCGCGCTGCGACCCTTTAATGTAGTAATTGTACTAATCCTTGGTCACAACACGGCGATCTTTTTAACCGGTTCTACCGTTTCCTGGCCAGTTCCCGCCAGCCAATATCAGACCGGAAATGCACACCTTCAAATTTAACAAGCGCCGCACCATGATAGGCGACACGCAGGGCTGCCTCGATATCGTCTCCCAAGCCGACCAGGTTCAGAACCCTTCCCCCCGCAGTCTGCCATTTCCCATCCTTGAACTTTGTTCCTGCATGAAAGACCAACAGGTCAGAAAGGTTTTCCGCCGCCGCCAGGCCGGTAATCTCTTTCCCGACTTCGTAAGCAGCCGGATATCCCTGCGAAGCCAATACAACGCACGCGGCGGCCTTTTGCTCCCACTCGAGCGGTTGCCGGTGCAGTTCGCCCTGCAAAGTAGCGAGCATCAACTCGACCAGGTCATTCCGGAGTAAGGGAAGCACCACCTGTGCCTCAGGATCGCCAAAACGGACATTAAACTCAATGACCTGCGGTCCCGAAGCGGTAATCATCAGACCGGCATAAAGCAGGCCAACGTACGGGTGGCCTTCTTTTGCCATGCCCTGGATTACCGGGCGTAAGATCCGCTCTTCCACCTGGCTTAAGAGTTCCGGGGTCAGCACGCTGGCTGGAGCGTAGGCTCCCATTCCTCCGGTATTCGGGCCGTGATCCCCGTCCAAGAGCCGTTTGTGATCCTGAGCAGGGATCAACGGTTTAATCTCCTTTCCGTCGGCGAGCGCTAACAGGGTAACCTCTTCCCCCTCCAGCCGTTCCTCAATGACAATTTCTTTTCCGGCATCGCCATAAACTCTTTCTTCCATCAACTGACGGACGGCTGCCTTTGCCTCATCTTGCGTAGCGGCAACGACGACCCCTTTCCCTGCCGCCAGGCCGTCCGCTTTAACCACCAACGGCCCCGGGGTTGCCTCAATATAGGCAAGGGCGGCCGCCGGATCGGTGAAAACTCTAAAAGCAGCGGTGGGAACTCCATATTTCGTCATCAACCGCTTGGCAAAGACCTTGCTGGACTCGAGTTGGGCCGCCTGTTGCGACGGACCGAAAACCTTCAGTCCCCGCCGGGCAAAGTGATCGGTAATCCCCAGCGCCAGGTAAACTTCGGACCCGACCACTGTCAGATCAATCCGGTGCGCCTCCGCCCAATCGGCAAGCGCTTCCATACTATTGCAATCAACCATCACCGGTTCGGCCAGCGCAGCCATTCCGTCGTTGCCGGGGGCGGCATAGATCTTCTCAACCTTGGGACTTTGCGCAATCTTCCAGGCTAAAGCGTGTTCTCGGCCTCCTGCCCCGATAATTAAAACCCGCATTCACAAACCACCTGCTTTCCGGTTAGACGCTGGTAAGCTTCCAGGTACTTTTCCCTGGTCTTGTTAATGACCTCCGCCGGCAAGTGGGGGGCCGGCGGGTTAAAATCCCAGCCGCTGTTCACCAGGTAATCCCGGATGTATTGCTTGTCGAAACTCGGTTGGCTTTTTCCCGGTTGGTATTCGGCCAACGGCCAAAACCGGGATGAATCCGGAGTAAAGATCTCATCCACCACCATGAGTTCATCGCCTACCCAGGCAAATTCAAACTTGGTATCGGCAATAATAATCCCGGCCTCTTCCGCCTTTTTCGCCCCGGTGCGGTATAAGGCGAGCGAAAGTGCTTCCAATTTCGCCGCCACTTCACTCCCGACCAAATTCACCAGTTTGCCGGGGGTAAGCGGTTGATCGTGACCGACCTGCGCTTTGGTGGTGGGGGTAAAGAGCGGCTCCGGTAACTTGTCACTCTCCTGCAAACCGGCCGGTAATTTTACCCCGCAAATTTCACCCGTTTTCCGGTATTCCCGCCAGCCGGAACCGGCCAGGTAACCACGGACCACACATTCGACCGGGATGACGATCCCTTTTTTCACCAGCATCGACCGGCCCCGGAGGAGAGAAGCGTAAGGCCTGAGTTCCTCCGGATAATCCTCAACCTCAGTCGTGATTAGATGGTTCGGAAACTCCTCACCGGTTAACTTAAACCAGAAGGCAGCCAGCGCAGTCAAGATTTTGCCTTTATCGGGAATCGGATCCGGGAGAATCTGATCAAAAGCCGAGATCCGGTCCGTAGCAACCAATAACAGGCAGTCCCCGAAATCATAAAGATCCCGCACTTTGCCACTGCGTTTTGGTATTCCCGGGAGATCGGTTTCAATGATCGGACGATTCATGACCAGCCTCCTTGCTTTGTGACTGATTAGTCGGTGAACGAGGAATCCTGGTCCGGTGCCAGCATGCAGCTGAAGGTCGCCTCGCAAGTCTTTTCGTCGCCAATATAGCAGCAGCCTTTAAATTTCCCGGCGCGCGGCCTTAACTTGATCAGTTCAACCTCGATGCGCAGTTGATCACCGGCCAAAGCAGGCTTCCGGAAGCGAACACGTTCAATATTCGAGAAATATGCGAGTTTCCCTTCATTCCCTTCGGCGTCAAGAATCAGGAAAGCAGCTGTCTGCGCCATCGCCTCGACTTGCAGGACCCCTTGCATCGGATAGAGACCTCCGTAATATTCCTGGGAAAAGACCTCATTCACCGTAATGTTTTTGATTGCTACAACCCTTTTGCCTTTTTCAAGATCAATGATCCGGTCAATCAGTAAAAAGGGGAAACGGTGCGGTAGGACCTTTTTGATCGCAAGAATATCGAGCAACGTTTTCTCTCCTTTCAAGATTGGGTGATGCTCAGGAATAAGCAGAATCATCCCTATAATTCCGTGTCTTAAGGCTTTTATCCCCTACTAATATGGGTTAGTCTTAAGATCTACTTATAATATTCTTGGCACCAGGTCCTAAATCCTTTTATTTTTAACCTTCCTTCCGCTAAAATTTTTAACGCTTGCGGATAGATCCGGTGTTCAACCTCCAAGACACGCCGGGCAAGGGTCTCCGGCGTATCATCATCGCCGACCCTCACCACATCCTGACAAACAATCGGACCGCGATCCGTTTCCGCTGTTACCAAATGAACCGTCGCCCCGGTAAACTTTGCGCCGGACTCTAAAACAGCCTGGTGAACACGGAGGCCGTACATCCCCTCACCGCCAAAAGCCGGCAGTAAGGAAGGATGAATATTAAGCATCCGGTTAGGATAGGCTTGGGGGACGAACGGGGCAAGAATCCGCGTAAATCCAGCCAAACAAACCAGATCGATCCCTTCGCTTTGTAGTGTAGCCAAAATTTGGCGGGAATACTCTTCCCTGCTCCGATCTTTTGTCGGGATCACCACGCCCGGGATCCCGGCCTGGGCTGCCCGTTCGAGGGCATAGACTCCCGGCTTGTTGCTGATTACTAAGGAGATCTGGGCGGGAATCTCCCCGGCTTTGACCGCATCGATCAGTGCCTGCAGGTTGGAACCACCGCCGGAAACCAAAACCGCTACTTTCTTCATGCCACCACCTCCTGGCCGCCTTATTCGATGCTAACCTCCCGCGCGCCCGCCGTAACCTCGCCAATCAGGTAAAAGTCGGTCTTTTGCTCGGTTAACAGGCTTCGGAAAGCAGCCTCTTCTTCCGGGGCAACAATACAGACCATGCCAATTCCCATATTAAAGTCCCGGTACATCTCATCTTCCGGCACCAGGCCGGCCTCTTGGAGGAAAGTGAAGATCGGCAGCACCGGCCAGCTACCCTTCTGAATCCTTACGGCACAGCCCTCCGGTAACACCCGCGGAAGATTGTCGATAAACCCGCCACCGGTGATATGGGCGAGTCCCTTCACTAAGCCACGGGCAAGCGGATCCCTTAACACCGGCAGATAACAGCGGTGCGGCGCCAACAACTCTTCCCCTACAGTACGCCTAAATTCCGGGCGATAGGTCTCCACGGTCAGTTTTAAATCCTCAAAAAGGATCTTCCGGGCTAGTGAGTAACCGTTGGTATGTAATCCGGCTGCCGGCAACCCAATTAGTAAATCGCCCGGTTGAATTTGGGGCTTCGGGAGAATCATTTCTTCTTCCACAACCCCGACAATGGTCCCTGCCAGGTCATAATCTCCCGGCTGGTAGAGACCGGGCATCTCGGCGGTTTCCCCGCCAATCAACGCGCACCCCGTCTCCCGGCAGGCACGCGTAATACCTTTCACCAAATCCGCAACGACCTGCGGTTCCAGTTTTCCCATTCCGATGTAATCGAGGAAAAACAGCGGGAGGGCACCCTGAACCAAAATATCATTGACACAGTGCGCGACCAGATCATAACCGACCGTGTCATGCTTCGCCATCATAACCGCTACTTTAAGCTTTGTCCCTACCCCGTCGGTACTGGCCACTAGAATCGGTTTTTTATAATCCCCGCTTGGGAAAGCAAAGAGCCCGCCGAAACTTCCCAGTTCACTGCGGACCAAAGGATTAAAAGTACTCCGGACCATCTCCTTAATCAAGCGAACCGCCTGGTTCCCCGCTTCGATATCCACTCCGGACTGCTTATAGCTCGACGTCATCTTGAGTTCCTCCTCTCCCCTATCGTTCCGGCTTCCGCCGCTAACCTGCCGCTCACTATTCAACCCCGCAACAGATCGGCGGTAGTCGTAAAGAAATAACTCAGACTTAACCCTGCGCTGCCGGCACTGACCCGCCCAGGCTTTTTAGGATTCTCTCCCCTTCGGCACAGATGAGCTCCGTTTTCCGGATCGCAATCCCCAGGTATTGTTCAGGGTGGTTCAAGACCGCCCACTGGGCCGGGGAGAATTTATCCAGGTAGACAGTTAATTCTGCCACTTCGTCCTTTTCGTTTAAGAGTTGCCGCAGCGTGATCCCTTTCGCCTCTGCGCGCAACGTTAATCTCCTGACTGCTTCGTGCGCATCCGGATGGCCGTAATAGGCCAGGAGGATATATAACGGTTCGGCAATCACCGATTCCTGGGTAAGCAGAAAGTTCTTGCGCATCTGTTCTTCATGAACCACCAGGCGTTTGAGTACCTTGTTCAAACGCGCGACGGCGGCCGCCAACGCAACAACAATCTCCGGGTTGAAGCGGCTGGAGGCCGAGTTAGTCAGATCCCGCTGGTGCTCGGAGATTTGGTCCATATAAACAGTGAACATCCGCGGGACGAAAGCTTTCCACATACTCTTGACGTGCTCAAAATTCCAGGGGTTCCGTTTATGCGGCATCGTCGATGAACCTACCTGCCCGGGCGCAAACTCCTCTCCGATCTCGGCCAGTTCCGTCCGTTGCAAGTTCCGGAAATCATCCGCCAAATTGGCCAGCACCCCGAAGGTAGAGATTAACGTATGAAAATAATCGGCAAAAAACTCCGGCTCGACAATCTGCGTTGCCGAGGGTGACGGTTTCAGCCCCAACTCGGCCAGCACTTCTTCGGCGAAGACTTCCGGGTCGGGTAAAAAGAGGGCGAGGGCATTGTATGCGCCAACCGCGCCGGCAATCTTCCCCCTCAGGTTGTCCGCAGCCGCTTTCATCTTTTCCACCCTTTGCCCAAAACGGCTCACGTACTCCGCCACTGCAAAGCCAAAGGTAACCGGAACGGCATGTTGACCATGGGTCCTCCCCATCTGCAAGGTTGCCTTTTCCCGCCGGGCCAGCGTGATGAGGGTCGCCAAGAACTCCAAACATAAGGGCAGAAGCACTTTATTCGTGGCTTCCATAAAGCGGAGGGCATTGGCCGTATCAACAATATCCATTGAGGTGACGGAGAAATGGACAAACGGCCTTGCTTCCGGTGAGACCCGCCGTTGGATACAGTTGACCAGCGCCCGGATGTTATGTCTGGTCTTCGCTTCCTCCTGGTATACCTCGGATGGATCCACCTCCAGGCAGGCTCGCTCCACTTCGGCTGCGACTGCCGCCGGGCAAATATTTCGTCTGGCCAGCCCCTTCGTGACCGCGGCCTCGACCCGCAATTGCGCTTTGATTAACCCATTTTCCGACAGATACTCGGCCAACGCGTCAAACAGTTCCCGGTTAGCAAGGTAGTACCGGTGATCCAAAGGCGAAAATGCCGCGTAAAGATCACGTTCCATCTTTTTCCCTCCACAGAAGTTCAATTCTTAGAAAAGAGCAGTCTCCAGGCCGGACCGGGATAACGGTGATATCATGTCTTAATTTATCCCGTTTCCCGCCAAGTTACTTTACAGACAAAAAAGCGGGTAGGATTCAACAGAAACCTACCCGCCAGGGCTTTTGTCCCTCTACGGTGTAACACTTTACAGTGCCTGCGCCACTTGGTCACAGACCTGTCATCGACAGCGGAACCCTAGGCGCACTTTCTTCAATATTCTGTAATTTACTTTGATTGTAACATCCACATATAAAAAACCGAGATTTTCAGTAGAGCTTTCTTCAATATTCTGTAATTTACTTTGATTGTAACAGATTATCCCAACCGAGTCAATCTTCATCCGGATTTTTACATATTACTTAACTTAGGCCGAAAGACTTAGCTACTGAGGATGATTGTCTCCTCGCGTAGCTCAGGTAAGGCTTTCTTCGCTGTCCGGTCTCCGTTGTTAACCCTTTGTGTACTCCCGGAACCCTTTCTCCACCAAGCGTTGATTCTTGGCAAGCACCTCATCCCGCATCGCCCGCCTGCTCTCCGCCAGTTTAACCTGGAGTTTGGGATCGGTCAGCGCCAAGATCTCCAAAGCAAGGTACGCTGCATTTTTCGCCCCGTTAATCGCTACTGTCGCCACCGGAACTCCCGGCGGCATCTGCACAATCGACCATAAAGCATCGACCCCGCCGGTCGTAGGGGAAGCAAGCGGAACACCGATCACCGGCAAGGTGGTCTGTGCCGCCAGAACACCCGGTAAATGAGCGGCCATCCCGGCGCCGGCGATCAGCACCTTATACCCTTCCGCCTGTGCATTCCGGGCCAAGGCCAACGCTTCATCCGGGGTCCGGTGCGCAGAAAGGATATGCATACTGTAATCCACCGCAAATTCTTCGAGCACTTCCGCCGCTTTTGTCATAACAGGCAGATCCGAATCGCTCCCCATAACAATCGCTACTAATGCCGGCATAATCTTCATCCTTTCTTTGAATGAATCATCATTATTACTTCCGGATTTGGACAACCATTCCCTTGTTCGCCTTTTGTAACTCCCGGCTGGTGATCCTAACCAACGTCTGTGCGGATCCTCCTCCGGTGTAGATAATCTCTTTCTCCATGACTTTTGGATCAATCAGAAACGTCGCTTTATAACCAAAGGAAGGAACCCCTCCGCATGGATAGCCTGTCTTTTCTAATATCTCCTTTTCCTCAGCCAACCGTGGCGGGGCAATATTTAAAGCATTCCCCACTTTTGCCACGCTTACTTTGTCCTCCCCCTTCACAATCGCGACGATCAGGTTGCCTTGTTCGTCAAGTAAGCAGATATTCTTAACTAAGTCTTCCGGGGCAGCCCCAACTGCCGCCGCCGCCTCCCGCACCGAATGGCATGACTGTTCAAACCGAATCTGTTCGGCTTCAAGCCTGTGTGACTCAAGATAGTCCCTTAGTTTTTCTTCATACTCCTTCAAGATAAACACTCCCTAATCACCAATCCCAGAAAAATCCAATGATTCGATGAACCAAGTGGAGTTGTTACTTATTTTAATTATACGGATTACTTCCAAACTGATCAACCAAATTGTTCCTTCTTATGTTTTGTCAAACCAAAACTACCGAACCTTCAATCCTGTTTCTCTTTGGTATAATAGAAGTCGGACCGATAGAATAAGAAGAAGGAAGGAAGCTGGGGTGAGGTCGTGAGCAAGCATGAGTTAGCCCGTATCTTTAATGAACTTGGACTCCTTTTGGAGATCAAAGGGGAGAATCCGTTTAAAGCCGGCGCCTATTATAAAGCCGCCCGGACAGTGGAAAACCTTGACGAGGACCTGGACGACTTAATCCAGGAAGACCGCTTGGCAGCCATCCCCGGTTTCGGCAAGGCGATCGTCCAGAAGATTCTGGAGTGGAAAGCAACGGGAACAATCCAGTATTATGAGGAACTGAAAGAAGCGCTCCCGTCCGGTTTATTGGATCTTTTGCGTGTCCCCGGCTTGGGGCCGAGAAAAATCGCCACGCTTTATTCGGCCCTAAAGATCACCGGCCTCGAGATGCTGGAACGGGCCTGCCAAGAGAATCTGTTATTGAATTTACCGGGTTTCGGGGCAAAGACCCAAGCGAAGATCTGCGCCGGGATTGAATTCCTGAAAGAACACCGGCACAGTTTTTTATGGGCGGAAGGAATTGAACGAGCGCTAAGAATCCGCGAACATTTAGCCGCCCATCCCCAGGTTGAAGAGGTTGGGATCGCCGGCGACTTACGCCGCTTCCTGCCGGTCGGCAACCGGATTGACCTGGTGGTCGCCGCACAGGATCCACATAGCGTCAGAGCCTTTTGTTCCAGCCCCGCCTTCCGGCAAAGCCTGGGGTTGAACGCGGAAGGACGCGACCCCGAAATCAACATGCTTTCTTTCGAATTGACCGGCGGGCTCAAAGTCGGGTTGACGATCGTCGACCCGGACACCTTCCCCACCGCCCTGCTGTTTTTAACCGGGAGCGCAGAGCACACCGCGGCGCTCCAACAGATTGCCAAAGAGAAAGGCTTCACACTCCATAGCGGAGCCCTCCAGAAGGGGCAAGAAGCCATCTTATGCCGGGACGAGGCAGAAATCTATCAAAAATTAGGCCTCTCCTATATCCCGCCCGAGCTCCGCGAAAACCGGGGCGAGATTGAGGCGGCCGCCGCCGGCCACCTGCCTCAACTGGTAACGGCCGATGATCTGCAAGGCATCTTTCACGTTCACACCACGGCGAGTGACGGGGTAAGCAGTTTAAGGGAACTGGTCGAAGCCTCGATCGCCGCCGGTTTTAAGTATCTGGGGATTGCCGATCACAGCCGGAGCGCCTTCTATGCTCATGGCTTAGGCAGCGAAGCCTTGGTACGGCAATGGGCGGAGATTGACCAACTGAATAAGGAATATCCCAATTTTACGATCTTTAAAGGGATCGAAGCCGACATTCTGCCCTCCGGGGAGTTGGATTATGACCCGGAAACTTTGGCCAAGTTTGATTTTGTGATCGGCTCGATCCATTCGCAATTCCGCATGACAGAGAGCGAAATGACTAGCCGGATCCTAAAAGCGATGGACAATCCGTTCTTAACGATGCTCGGCCACCCAACCGGCCGGATTCTCCTCGAACGTCCGGCTTATGCCGTTGACCTGGAGGCCGTGCTTGACAAGGCCGCCCGTACCGGAGTAATCATCGAATTTAATGCCAACCCCTACCGCTTGGATCTCGATTGGCAATGGTGCCGGCGGGCCAAAGAAAAAGGGGTGCTCATCGCGATCAACCCGGATGCCCATAGCACCGGCGAATTGGATCTGGTCCGGAGCGGCATTTTGTTTGCGCGCAAGGGTTGGCTGACGGCGCAAGATGTCTTCAATACCAAAACGGAAAAAGAAGTACAGGACCATTTCCGTCGGCGGCGTAAACTTTAACGGATATATTTAATTATCAATCCGTAAGATAACCATAACGGTGAACCTGAATCATTGTTGAAACAAACAACCGCTTTCCTTCAGGAAAGCGGTTGTTTTGTCTTAGTCGCGAGTAATGTTTTTAGGGTAGAACCAGCGTCTTACCGAAGATCTTTTCGCTCGTATCCCAACCGTTAACCTCATCTTTATACTCGGCTTCGGTCAACGTGTAGGCGGTCGGGCTCGTGACGGTGATCGGATTCCCTTCGCCGTCGGTCAAACCATATTGTTTCCAACCGGCGATCGCGGTTCCGGGGTTGGGATTCGGCAGCGGCGATTCGTGCCAGCTTTGAAGCGTTCCCGCCCCGCTGATCCGGCAGTTGATAATGGATACGTTGTCAAAATAGTTGGAATCTCCGCCGCTCCGGGCAAAGTAACTCTCACCTGCAGTATCGGTGATCAGGTCGCAGTTGAGCAAGACATAACCCCTGCTTCCTGCCGGCGAACGGGCCTGGAAGATGTAAGAGCCGTCACTGACCAAATGAATTTCGCATACCTCAAAGACGCACGCCGATGCATATCCCCAGATGAAATCGGTATTTCCTTCGATATAGCAATCGTAGAACCAGTTCACGCCCTTAGTGAGGATGGTATCCTGCTCGCTGATAAAGGAACAGTTAAAGGCGATTAAAGTACCATTATCGTTATTGAAGTAAATCGTCTCCGCTTGGCCATAAGTCGCTTTATCCGCGGCATTTTTCAGAGTCAGGTTCACCAGGTTAAGCGTTTTATTTGTCGAGAAATACGTCAAACCACGGTTGTCGGTACCGCTGTTGATTTTTTCAGCGTTTTTATACTCGATCACGACATCCTGGCCATACTTCGCCGTTCCCATCCCTCTTAAGGTGATATTGGCGTCATATTTGTAGCTTAACAATTCACGGTAAGTACCAGGTTCGATTTGAATCTCGACATCGTCAAGTTTATTCGCCATCGCATAGCTCAAAGCCGCTTGGATGGTCCGGAAATCGGCCGTGCTGTCTTGACTGCCGTCGACGGAAATGGTTGACCCGGCAATCACCGGTGCCGCTTTGGTGGTAAAGTACCAGGTTTTGTCATTCGGGGAGAAGCCGGTAAAGGTTTTCCCGTTTAAAGTTCCCTCGATGACTTGGTTGGCTATTACCACATAATACTTGGTAGTATATGCCAAGTTTTCAAAGTGCGGAGTAAAGTAGAGGTTGTTACCGTCGATCCGTATTCTTTGCGAATCTTCGTTCAGTTTCGCGCCCCTTCTGAACTCGTGGACCGATGAGCGATCGTTGGCGAAATAAATAGTATCGGACACCTCGCCGGTTTCATAGTTGTAAATATAAATCGCTCCGCTTTGTTCCAAAATTTGCGGTTCGGTATCAAAAGCAATCATGAACTCGCCATCCGTATAGGCGGCATTGGCGCCGACATTCGGATAGACTTTACCGCTGATGTCGCCGTACTGATCCGGGACGAACCCCATGGCATCTTCAACTTCATAGGTGATTTCTCTTGCTGAATAAGCATTTGAACCATTGGTAATCTTAATTGTGGCCGTTCCGACACCCACTGCGGTAACGGTAAGCTTGTCGCCACTGTTACCACTTGTCGCCGACAGGGATAAAACTTGCGGATTAGTGGATGTCGCGTTCCAGGTATCGTCCTGACCAGAAGCATCTGTTGCCGTAATGGTAAACTCGGCAGTATCCCCAACCTTAATCCCCAAGGCATGCTCGCTCTTGATCCGCCGTAAGTATTTGCCCCAGAGCAGCGCAAAATTGGTATCGGCTGTTTCAATAATCAACTTCGTCAAGTTTTCATCAAGTCTGCCAATCCGGACCGAAGCAACTTCAAAAGAAGCACCGCAGGTATAGACCCCAATCGTACCGGAATAATTTTCCCCTGGAGTGTAATTGGCAAGGGCGCCATTTTTCCCCATAAACAGGTCGTTACTGTAGAAATTGATCACGCCGTTGTTATATTCATAACGCCATTTATAATAGACGAAGTCCTTTTCCGTATTCACGGTAGTGCCGTCGCCGGTGTTTTGGTAACCTTTCAAATCGTTTGCGTTCCCGGTTGCTTTCCCGGCTTGCATCCGTCCGTTGCCATTAAAGCCAGCATAATAAAAGTTTTGATTGTCCGAAGTAATGTTCGTAGCAATCCCAATGTTTTTGTTGCTTCCAACAGGCGCGCTGGTGGGACGAATGAGCATTTCGACATAATAACTGTCGGCCGACCCGCCCATTTGCCCGACGATCGACTGCCAAACGCTCTCCTTTAACTTAAGGGCAATACCTTCTTGGGCGCCCGGTGTTATCTTCAGAACACCCTCGCTAATTTCGGCAGTCGCACCGTTCACCAGTTCCCAATCATTATAATCTGTAGTGAAGTCCTTGTTATAATAGGCGGCTTGACTTAACGCGATACCATCAACAATCACTATATCACTGCCGCCACCAGGGGTATCGTTACCACCGCCAGGGGTATTGTTTCCACCACCAGGCTTAGTTCTGCTCTTGGTCTTACAACCGAATGCGCTCGTAATGATGAGCACGAATACTAATAGATAAGCAAGCTTTTTAAATTTAGACATTCTTCTCCTCCTTATCTCATTAGTTTTTACCTAAGCCAAATACAATTTCCCCATTTCCCACCTTCTTCCCCGTAGCGCTGCCAGTATTATGTTGAAAGCATCAGAGACATTGGAAAGAAATGATTATTAATAGCTCAATGTTAATTTTAATTTTCTTTCAATCGTCCAATCTATTAGGTTATTGTCTGATCTGCCGGTTTTCTCCAAATCTTTCCCCGGTCAAATGCTCTAAACAAGCTTAAAACCACCCATATTTTTTGCTCTCTGTGTTTACATAATACAAGCTCCCGTTAGTGTTTTATGGTACAAAAAAACACCAACCCGCTGGTAAAGCTGAGTTGGTGCTTTTGTTCATTTTTTTATTAGTTATTCATTTTTTGTCCGGACTGAATCCAACTTGTTTTGTTGTTGTTGTCCGGATTGAAAAAATGGCTTTTGTGCCACATTTATCTTATAATAATATCATAGGATATTTCGATTTTTTCTAAAGGTGGTCGGCACGGAAGGTGCATCAGGTTCTTTACGGTACTGCAACGGGGAAACCCCGACAATACTTTTAAAGACTCGCCCAAAATATGATTGGTTGTCAAACCCGACTTCCCCGGCGACCTCGAGAATACTCAAATCCGATTCTTTTAAGAGAAGCTGGGCTTTGGAGATCCGGAGATTATTCAGATAATCAGTAATAAGGACTCCCATTACCATCTTAAATGTACGGCTTAGATAGGAAGGGCTCATGTAAAACCGCTCGGCGATCGAGGACAAAGTTAGTTTCTCTTTATAGTTCTGGTTGATATATTTGACAATCTCCGCAATCCGGGCATGCGTCGGACTTTCATAAGGTATTTCTTCTTGATCATTTATATTTCGGGCAGCGTAAACCAACAATTGCAGCAATTGTGCCCGTAAATTTACCTCATAATCGATACTTTGGTTCAAGGCTTCCTGTTTCATCGTCTCAAAAATACTTTCAATGATCTTCAGGTAAACCGGTTTAAACGCAACAAAATTGTACTTATTAAACAGCAAATTAAACGCTTCAAAGCCTTGCGTAATTGAATCCGCCAAAAATTCCTTGTTGAACTTAATTAAGATTCGATCGTAATTTTGTGGTCCGGTAGCTTGGACTGTGTGTAAAATAAAAGGTTTAATAAAAACCACACAGTTAGGTTTAAGGTGATAGGTCCGGTCATTAATAAAATAAATCCTTTCGCCATCTAAAAGATAGAATATTTCATAGTTCGAATGGTAATGATTGATCCCCATATTTTCATGGCCATAACCAATCCTCTGGGAGAGAAAAAAAGAGCCGGACGGATTGGAGAATTTAATCGGAGTAAAGTGCGCCATCTCAATCACTCCCTCATGAATAATACGGGTAAAATTCCTATCCTTACTGTTGGTGGGATTTTTCATTTATAAATTACTTCAATACTTAGGAGGGTTACTATGGCCAAAATAATCTGCCTCGATTCTTATTCTAAAGACAGCGAGGGATACAAGCAATTTCAGATCTGGCTTTACGGAATAGATGGTTGTTGCCAGATCACAGAAAACTGCTGGGTGGTTACCGGAGCCGAAACTACCAAAGAGGTAGCAAAACGCCTCGCTGACTACTTGGGTTCGAATGCCCGGGTTTTCGTTGCCAATCTGGAAAAAGGGAGTTGCAACTGGAGAAACATTATCGATTCTGACCATGTTCTGCAGGGGATATTAAAAAGTTAAACCTAACCCCACGACCAATAATTCTCTTTTTCTTTGCAATACACTATATAACCCACTATTCGCTGGTTTTTGCACAAATCCTTTACAATAGATTGCTTGCCGGTTATCCCCTAATGAAACTATCCCAAACCCCGGGCGAATTTTTTCCACTAATACAATTTGGCTTTGTCCGGACTCCACAGCAGGTTTGCTACCGCCCAAGCGCTCTCAATAAACATTTTTCATCTGGATATTATTCATGTGGTTCTGGTTTTTGCCTTGGTCGTTATCTTCTTCAAAAGGCGCATCTTGACCAATAACATATTTCTGTTCGTCCGGTTCCACAAACATTCCGGTTCTGATCACTAAACTATCTAATTGAAGTTTACCTCGAACCAGACTTGAGATTGATGCATAATAACATATAATAACAACTTCATTACAGTCCAAATCTATTACCGTTAAATAAAGTTCATCTTTTGTACACGATTGGCTAATCACTTTTACATTAGTGGGAAGATCATCCTTCGCTGCAGTGATCAGAGTAATACTAAACAACAAACAAACCACCGTAAAAAGAGCCATTATCTTTTTACTTAGGATCAACTCCATATCCTCTATGGATTGTTTCTTACCTTTTTCGCCATATAAATGTCAGGTTTCCCGATTCCACTGGCATCCGGCATCACTCCGACAATGATAAATCCCATCTTCTGGTAGAACTCATAGGGGTGCCTTTTCAGGTTTCTAATATTGACAATCTTTTCATAGAGATTTTCATATAAATCCGTATTCGATAGAGAGGTCGAATTATCCTCATCATCCGTTCCTAGCCAGATTGTTAATCCGCCACGCTCTCTAACCCTCTCTTCCAAATCATTGACGAGTGCTTTTCCGATCCCTTGACCCCGGTACTCTTTTTTGACAACCAGGGGATGCAACTCCCAAACATTCCCGTTATACATACTTCTTCCACCAATCCAGCCCAGGACAGTCTGCTCATCGTTTATGGCAATACGACTAATCTTATCCTCTCCGATTGAGTCATAAACTTCAGCCCGGGCCAGTTCCAAGCGGGGCCAAGCGGTAGAAATATCCTTAAAACTTTCATATAAAATGAGAGCAGTTTGTTCGATCAATTCTTTATCCTCTGCTTTAAGATCGATAATCTTCATATCCGCACCCTCTTGTCCAAATCCAGGTTACCTCCTAGTTCCGCTTCTTAAATTCGGGCAACCTTAACTAGTCATGGCGTTATTTACTAAAAACAAAGTACTTAAAAACTGAATCCTAATCCTAGGACTTCAAATCTTATTACGTGTTCAGCTGTTTTCGGTGAATAAAGGAAGCTTATCGGCATCATTTCTAGTACCATTTTTTCATTATGCGTAAAAAATGGAGCAAACTTTAAACCATAATATGCATTATCTTTTGTTATTAAACAAGTAGGGCCAAAATAATACTGATCTTTACGTTTATGGTTATAATTAAACTGAGGAGTAATTGAAAACAAATGATCGGAAAATTTCCCGGGAGCGATATTTGTCGAATACCTGAGATTAATGGAAAACCGCTGATTAAAAGTAACGATCGGATTAAGGTAAAAATAACTTCCGCCATTGATATCATTAGTCTGCGAGATAGTTTCGATTGAAAACCTAAGACCAAACAACGTACCTTTGTTCTCAGCAATTTTGGAATTCGCATATACCGGACTGGTTAGATAAAGGAAAAGTAAGATAAGGACAATAAATTGAGTCGCTTTTTTCAACACCATAGATACCTCCGCTTTTTATTTTTAATGGCCAACTCTAACCATCTATCTTGTTGGCCTTCAGACTTATTCGCTATCACCCTTTTCGATAAAAAACCTGTATTTCCTTTATTATCCAAACTTGGTAGAAGCAGATCCTTACTGTTGGTTCAATCTAATGCCGCCTTTTTTTAATACTCGGTAACCATTCCACCCTCCACAGACCTGATTACCCGGTTAAGATCTGTCCTTTGGATGATTGGAAGAATTTTATTTATAGACATACTACGTATTATTGTCATACCACTAAGATATATCATCAATTTACCTTGAGGAGAGCTGTCTTCGATCTTTATTCCTAGATTCCACAGTAATTCTGCTTTGTAAACTTCCCATTTTATATCCGTAACTAATTCAGAATGTTCATCCCTACTAAGTAACGAAAGTCTTGTTATCATACATGAAATCGACTTTTAATATTCTTTTGTCAACTATACTAGGTTCAATATTTAAACCAAAGAATATATAAATCGCCATCATTATTATTAATATAACCCATACCTTTTTTGATTTCTTAATTGAGAAAAAATGAATTATTGGAATAATGGGCAGTAAAATCCAAAAAAAATAGATATATATACCTGTCTTCTTAACGCAATAAAGAGTATATAAAAATATGTATATTAAGGACAAACCTTTACTAGTTGAGTCCGTATAATGGTGTAAAAATGGTTTTCTGAAAAAATAGGAGAGCCATTAACAAATTCCTCAGTTAGAATAGAGGTTGGAGAAACCAAAATTCTAAGAGGAGGAATTTGAATGGCTCAATACCAGATTACCGTAGATCAAGAACTTTTGCACCGTCTATTTTTAGGCAATAACAAGGATTCCGGTGTGTCAGCG
>JAKOVI010000058.1 GCA_029782135.1 Bacillota bacterium | reverse complement strand
CATGCCGTCTTCCTGGTCCATGGCGATGACGATGTCTTTCCGGAATGGGAAGCGAAGATCCGGGAGACCCTAGGGTTCACGACCATTGTCCCGGAGATGGGGCAGACCTTCGATCTGGCGGAACGGGCGCAGATCGAGCGGTCGGCCGTTGTCCGGGTGAGCGACGACAAAGAGAAGCTACGCCAGCTTCTGCTCTCCCTGGATGAAGTATATCTGGATCTGCGCGGCCGTTTACGGGAGTTGGCCGGGCAGGTTTCCGCTGATGAGTTGCAGGGGTTGATGAATGAGATTAAACGCCTTAATGAATTAATGAGAAAGACCGGTTAATTTGGGATTGGTAAATTGTTTGCGGAAAGTGGTGAGCAAAGTGGAGCAAAAGCGAAAAGAAGGATCTTTTCACGGTGACCGCCGGCGGGTCAGCCGGGTCGTTGTGATCGGGGCGGGGAATGTTGGCGCCACCTATGCTTACGCCTTGCTGATTAGCGGTTTGGTCTCGGAGATTGTTGTGCTCGACCGGGATGAGGCGCGTTTACGCGGGCATGTCATGGACTTAAACCATGGAGTCTCCTTTGTCCGCCCGGTAATTGTCCGGGCCGGCGATTATGAGGACTGCCGGGAGGCCGACCTGATTGTGATTACGGCCGGGGCGGCGCAAAAAGTCGGGGAGACCAGACTTGATCTTGTCCATAGAAATGTGGGGATCTTCAAAGAGATTATCCCGCAGATCATGGCGACCGGGACCAACGCTCCGTTCCTGATTGCGACCAATCCGGTGGATGTGATGACTTACGCCGCGTTGAAACTCTCGGGCTTGCCCAAGAACCGGGTGATCGGTTCCGGGACGGTTTTGGATACCGCCCGTTTCCGGTACCTCCTCAGCGAGCATTGCCAGATCGATCCGAGCAATGTCCATGCCTATATCATTGGGGAACACGGGGACAGCGAGGTGCCGGTCTGGAGTTTGGCCAACATCGCCGGGATGCGGTTTTCCGAGTATTGTCCGGTCTGCGGGAAAAACTGCGGTCCCCTCCGGAAACAACAGATCTTTGAAGAAGTGAAGAATGCCGCTTACGAGATTATCAAAGGCAAGGGTTCCACCTATTATGCGATCGGCCTGGCACTGGTGCAGATCACCGAGGCGATCCTGCGCAATGAATTTTCGGTCTTAACCGTCTCTTCCCTCCTGGAAGGGGAATACGGGATCAACGATGTTTGCTTAAGCCTTCCTTCCGTGGTCTGCCGGGAGGGGATCAGTAAACGGATTGACCTGAAACTCTCGGCCGAAGAAGAAGAACAGCTCCGGCAGTCGGCTGAGGTGATCAAGGCGGTCTGTAAGGAGATAGATCTGTCGTAGACTTATGAAGAAAATTCAGCTAAGGTTAGCGTTGTTGCCAGCCGAATAATGTTATCTGCTTCCGGTGTATTTCTTGGAGTATTCTAAAGTTACGAAAGTTATTTTTTTATTCCTTAAGTGAGAAGCAAAGAGGAGTATTTCAAAGTGAGCGTAAAGTAGAAAGATGAGAAAAGAAGAATTACCAAGTGTAGAGATCTATACAGACGGGGCGTGTAGCGGTAACCCGGGACCGGGGGGCTGGGGAGTAGTCCTCCTCTACCAGGGGCGGCGGAAAGAGCTCTCCGGCGGCGAACCGAATACCACCAACCAGCGGATGGAACTGACGGCTGCCCTGCAGGGTCTGGCCAGCTTAAAAAAACCTTGCCGGGTAACGCTCTATTCGGACAGCGCCTACCTGGTGAATGCTTTTCAGCAGCGTTGGTTTGACCGCTGGACAGCGAACGGGTGGAAAACAGTCAAGGGCACCCCGGTCGAAAATCAAGATCTATGGCAGGAGTTACTTAAGCTTACCAAGATCCATCGAGTCGAATGGGTCAAGGTCAAAGGGCATGCCGACAACCCGGAGAATAACCGCTGCGACGAACTGGCGCGGACAGCGCTTAAAAATTACACTCATCATTAGAGGTATGGGCTTCTTGATATTTACGGATTTCGCGGAAGAGCACCCGCGCCACAACATAGGAGGGAACGGCAAAGATAGCGCCCAGGAAGCCGAAGACTTTGACGAAGGCCATGATCACCAGAATAACGATTAAGGGATGGATTTGTAACCTGCTTCCCTGAAGCCGCGGTGTGATCAGGTTACCCTCCAACTGTTGCACCACAATCAAGACAATGACGACCTTCAGGGCAAGCGTAAAGCTGGAGGTGATCCCGATCAAAACAGCCGGCAAAGCCCCCAAAATCGCGCCGACGATGGGGATAAAAGAGGTCACCAAAATTATGATCGCTAAAATTAAAGCATTGGGCAGCCCGATAATGAGGTAGCCAATATAAGACAAGGTGGTTAGAATTAACCCGACCAATAGTTGACCGGTGATATACTGGGCAAGGGCGTGATCGGCTTCGGCCAGCACCGTTCCACCCAGTTTTCTTATTTTGACCGGAAGGAGGGCAATCAGGCTCTGATAAATCAAGCGGTCGTCCTTGAGGAAATAGTAGAGAATGAAAGGGATGAGGAAGATAATCGTCCCGATGTTCGTGACTTTGGAGAAGAAGCCAAAGATATTATTATTGATGGTGGTGAGGAGATTGCTGGCAAAAGTGGAAAGCTTCTCCTCAATTTTGTATTTTGTAAAATAGTGCAAGAGGATCTCGTTGTCGGCATTGCGCAGGCTATTGCGGATCGAAAAATAGTAGTTGGAGAATAAATTAGTCAGATCCTTCAATTGCTTCTGGATGAGATTCCCCCAGAAATAACTGATGGTGAGGATGAGCACGGCAATCAATAAGAAAATGATTAAGATGGCCAGGTTTTTATGGCGGAGGTATTTAGTTAAAAAGCGCACCAACGGACGTAAAAGGTAGTAAAAGAACAAACTGATCAGCAGAGGGGTCAAAAGGAGGGCAAGGACTGAATTTAAGGGATCATAGATAAAGTGGACCTGTTTCCAGAGATAGAGAATCAAGAGAATGAGGAGGATAGAAAAACCGATTTTAAAAAACTTCCCTCTGAAATACGTCATCGTCGACCTTCCTTTCGCGCTGTTGGAAACCGGTTTGCATCCAAGTTCCGCCTGTACTTTATTGCTTTAGTATACCATAAGTATGCGGTCGGATGATAGTTTAAAAATGATGACGAAACATGGCGAACTTTTTCGCTGAACCCGGAGGCGGGGTTACCGGGTGGTGAGGAAGGGTTTCCGGAACGGACGCTCAGTTAGGAGAAGAGCAAACGAGCCTGCGTAAAGCAGGCTCGTCTTCTTGTTTTAGCTGTACTAATGGCTTGGGTCCGGTTTATTTGGCATTTCAATTCTTAGGCCAGAAACTGATCCGGAGTTGCCACGTCGCCGTATTTGGCTTTTGCCTCTTGCAGCCGTTTAATCTGGTTTTCCATTTCGGCGGCAAAGGCCGCAGGCAGTTTAATATGGCTGAAAGCCTGGGTCATCCGGTCCATCTTCTCAAGGTATTTGCTGATCCGGATGGAGAACTGTTGGTCGTAGGCTTCTTTCGTGTAATCTTGATTCAGCTGT